>CAIKJM010000394.1 GCA_903827735.1 uncultured Rhodanobacter sp.
ACGGGATTCCTGATGGCAAATGATTATTATGGGGCCATCGCGCTTCCGTGCTTGAGCCAAAAGTCATAGGTATTGGCACAAAATCAAATGGCTGCGCATCCTTGCGGCTGCGCAGCCATCGATCATTATCTGGATATGCGACCTAGGGTTTGTTCTTCAGCAGGTCGCGGATTTCCGTCAGCAGCACCACGTCAGCCGGCGGCGCGGCCGGCGCGGCGGGCTGGCGACGGGTCAGCTTGTTGATGGCTTTGACCACAATGAAAATCGCGAACGCGATGATCACGAACTGGATCAGCGTGTTAATGAAGGCGCCGTACTGCACGGCAACCTCGGCGACCTTGTGCGCCGGGTTGCTGACATCGGCCGGCTTGAGTACCCACTTCAGGTCGGAAAAATCGACGCCGCCGGTGACCATGCCGATCAGCGGCATGATGATCTGATCGACCAGCGAGGTCACGATTTTGCCGAAGGCCGCGCCGATGACCACACCGACAGCCAGATCGATCACGTTGCCACGCATGGCGAATTCTTTGAATTCCTTGAGCATGCTCACGTTTGCGTCTCCCCGGATTAGTGGCCTCGGTGCGAGGCCTGTTTTTGATACCGCCGATCGACTTTAGCGCAGCGCCATCGTGGACGATACCCGCCGCTTGGCTTACCGTTAAACGATGCGCCCACGGAGTTCGGCCACGCCCTGCAGTTCGGCATAAAACGCGTCGCCCCGCTGCAGCGCCGCCACGCCGGCCGGTGTACCGGTAAAGATCAGGTCACCGGCTTTCAACTCGAACAAATGGGATAGCGCCGCGATGATTTCGGGAACGCTGTGCACCATTTCACCCAGCGTCGTGTGTTGACGTGGGCTACCGTTGACCTCCAGCTGCAGCGTCGTTTGCGCATTCACGTCGACATCGGACGCCGCACGCAATGCGGACACGGGCGCCGAATGATCGAACGCCTTGCCGGTATCCCAGGGATTGCCCTTGGCCTTCGCCTGTGCCTGCAGGTCGCGGCGCGTGAGGTCGAGACCCACACCGTAGCCCCAGATCAGAGCCGACGACTGCTCGGGCGTGAGGTCGCGTCCGCCGTCGCCAAGCGCCACCACCATTTCCACCTCGTGGTGCAGATCGCTGGTCGCCTGCGGATACGGCACGTCGGCACCGTCGCTAACCACAGCATCGGCAGGTTTGCAGAAAAAGATCGGCGCAGCCTTGTCCACGGTCGAGCCCATTTCCTTGGCATGGTCGGCGTAGTTGCGGCCGATGCAGAAAATGCGACGTACAGGAAAGCGTTGTTCGCTGCCGACAACCGGCAAGCTGGGCGTTGCAGGAGCGGGAATGATTGTTTTCATGGCGACAAGCGTAACAAACCCGATCGATGCCGTCGTGTGATCGCAGCGCAGCATGGCGCCACCCTTTAGATGGGGGATAATCCGGAACGGGGAAACATTCAAACGATTAAAAGAGCAGGACGCCGCCGGCCGCATGACATCTGTCATCGACGATGGCTGATGCTGCGCTCTGACCGTTTTGGGAGCGATCGGTCAATCTTGCATGCAACGGGCTCGTATTCGTCAGCCCGCACTCAACAAATGGCCGGCATCGCCGGGCTGGGGAATCAGGGTGAGCAACGCGGATCTATTGAAGGAGCTGCGCATCGATCGCAGCCAGCGAGAGGACCACGGAAATCATGGTTCGGGCCGCGGGCCGTGGATGCTCGCCGCGATTTTTATTGTGCTGGCACTGCTCGGTGGCGCTGGCTGGATGCTGTTGGGTCATCGGCCGATCGCCGTGCAGACGGCAGTCGCGGTGTCGCCGACCAACGACGCCGAAGCCGAAGCCGGTGCCGTGCTGCAGGCGACCGGCTATGTCACCGCACGGCGTCAGGCTACGGTGTCGGCGCAGATCACCGGCACGCTCACCGACGTGCTGATCGAGGAAGGCGATCGGGTCAAGAGGGATCAGGTACTCGCACGGCTGGACGACAGCGGCTATCGCGCCGCGCTCGATGCGGCGAAAGCCGCCGCCGGTGCGGCGCACGCGCTGGTCGCTCAGTACCAGGCGCAGCTGGCGCAGAACCTGCGCGATGCCGAGCGCGAAAAAAGTTTGGCGGCCCGGGGATTGGTGGCAACCCAGCTCGCCGAGCAAGCCAGCACGCTGGCCGATAGCACGCGTTCGCAGCTCGTATCGCAGCAGCGTCAGGCGGTATCGGCCGATGCGCAGGTGACCGAGGCGCAGGTCAATTTCGATTACTGCGTGGTGCGCGCGCCGTTCGACGGCGTGATCACCACCAAAGACGCGCAGGTCGGCGAAATCATTTCGCCGTTCTCCGCCGGCGGCGGCTTTACTCGCACCGGCATCGGCACCATCGTCGACATGGATTCGCTCGAAGTCGACGTCGACGTCAACGAGGCCTATATCGGCAAGGTCAAGTCCAGTATGCCGGCCGAGGCGGTGCTCGACGCGTACCCCGATTGGAAAATTCCCGCCCACGTGATCGCGATCGTGCCGACCGCTGATCGCGGCAAGGCCACGATCAAAGTGCGCGTGGCGCTGGAGCAAAAGGACGTTCGCATCGTGCCTGATATGGGTGTTCGCGTGTCCTTCCTCGACGTCAAGCCTAAGACCACGGCGCAGGTGCCGCAGGGCGTGCTGGTCCCAGCCACGGCCATCGTGCAACGCGACGGGCACAGCGTGGTGTTTGTATTGACTCATGGCGCGTCCGAGCGCGCTAAAGCGCAGCAGCGCGTCGTCACACCGGCCGCGCAGGCGTACGGTGATCTGCGTCTGGTGCCTGACCAGGTGACGGCGGGCGACACCGTCGTCATCGCTCCGCCGCCGGATTTGCGCAACGGCTCGGACGTGCAAATCAAGCCGGCATCACCGTAGTTGCATTGAGCCGCCGCCTTTCGCGAATAGCAGTAGAAAGTACTTCAGCACTCATCGGGAGAACGAGCATGGGCACGTCGATCGCCAACACACTGATCGAGATCAGGGATCTGGCCAAGGTTTACGAGCGCGGTAAGCAAAAAGTCGAAGTGCTGCACCACGTCAACCTGGCAATCGCCGAAGGCGACTTTCTGGCGCTGATGGGGCCATCCGGCTCCGGCAAGACAACGCTACTGAATCTGATTGGCGGGCTCGATACGCCGACGGCCGGCAGTATCACCGTCGGTGGCCAGCGCATCGATCAGCTCGGCGGCGGCGCACTGGCGAAGTGGCGCGCGTCCAACGTAGGCTTCGTGTTCCAGTTCTATAACCTGATGCCAATGCTGTCGGCGCAGCGCAACGTCGAACTGCCGCTGCTGCTGACCAAGTTATCCGGCACGCAGCGGCGTAAAAACGCTGCGATTGCGCTGCAACTGGTCGGCCTGGCGGACCGCGGCTCGCATAAGCCAAGCGAGCTGTCCGGCGGTCAGCAGCAGCGTGTGGCCATCGCCCGCGCCATCGTTTCCGACCCAACGCTGCTGGTTTGCGATGAGCCCACCGGCGATCTCGATCGCCAGTCGGCCGAAGACGTTCTCGGACTGCTACAGCAGCTCAATCGCGAGCACGGCAAGACCATCGTGATGGTCACGCACGATCCGAAGGCCGCCGAATACGCCAGCCATACGCTGCATCTGGACAAGGGCACGCTCGTCACACCCGCGATGGCATGAGGAAAAGACGATGAAATATCTTCATCTGATCTGGGCCGCGCTGTTCCGGCGCAAGACCCGCACGATGCTTACCCTGGTATCGATCGTTACGGCCTTTCTTCTGTTCGGCATGCTCGACGCGGTGCGCACTGCGTTCGACAGCGGCAGCAAGAGTCTGGTCGGCGTGGATCGATTGATCACCTCGTCGCGCTATTCGATCATCCAGTCGCTGCCGCAAGCGTTGCAGTCGCGAATATCCGGCATCGCCGGCGTGCGCGACGTGGCCTATGCCAACTGGTTCGGCGGCATTTATCAGGACCCGAAAAACTTCGTTTTCAGCTATGCCGTAAGCCCGAATTACCTGGACGTCTATCCGGAAATTCATCTGGCGCCGGAGCAGCGCAAGGCCTTCGACAGCTCGCGCACCGGCGTGGTGATCGGGCCGACGCTGGCACAAAAATACGGCTGGAAGGTGGGCGACAAGATTCCGCTGCAGTCCACCATCTTTCCGCAAAAAAACGGCGACAAGACCTGGGCTTTCGATATTGTCGGTATTTATTCGGTCGATGACGATGCGGCCAACGGCATGGATCAGCTTTTTTTGCTGCACTGGAAATATTTCGACGAGGCCAGCCTCTATACGCGTCATGAAATGGGCTGGTATATCGATCGGCTGCAGGACGCGTCGCAGGGCGATCGGGTATCGAAAGCTATCGATGCGCTTTCGGAAAACTCCGACCACGAAACCAAGACGCAGACCGAGCAGGCATTCAATGCATCGTTCGCCAAGCAGCTCGGCGATATCGGGCTGATCGTCAGCGCCATCATGGGCGCGGTGTTTTTCACCCTTATTTTGCTGACCGCCAACACCATGACGCAGGCAGTACGCGAGCGTACCTCCGAGCTCGCCGTGCTGAAGACCATTGGTTTCTCCAGCAACAGCGTGCTGGCGATGGTGCTGGCCGAATCGGTGATGCTGCTGGTGCTCGGCGGAGTCATCGGGCTGAGCTTGGCCGCGCTGCTGGCACCCATAGTTAGCAAGGGCAGTGGCGGCATGCTCAATCTGCCAACGGTCGGCGGCGCCAGCTGGGCGATGGGCGTGGGGCTGATGGTCATCATCGGCCTGGTGGTGGGTGCACTGCCGGCGATTCGCGCCATGCGCCTGAATATTGTCGACGCCCTGGCGGGCCGCTGAGGAGTTTTCGATCATGCGTAAATTCAAGTCGTTTCTCGGCAATCTCGGTCTGCTGGCGATGCTGGCGATCGTGCTGGTGATCTGGGTCCAGCTCACACCGCTGCTCGTTGGTGCGCTGGCGTTGCTGCTGCTGCTCTGGCTGGTGCTGACCCGGCGTGGACGGCAGACGCTGTCTGTGACCGGCGTGGGCATCAGCACGCTGGGCCAGCGCATCGGTGCGTCCTCGGTCATCGTGATCGGCATCGCCGGCGTCGTCGGCGTGCTGGTCGCCGTGCTGGCGATGGGCGACGGCTTTGCTGCGACGCTGCAGCAGACGGGCAGCAACGACACGGCTATCGTGCTGCGCGGTGGCTCCAGCGCCGAGCTCAACTCGGTGCTGGAACGCGACAATATCAGCGTGATCGAGCAGGCGCCGGGCGTGGCGCGCGGATCGAAGGGCGAGCCGGTGGCTTCGGCCGAGCTGTCGGTGGTGGTCAATCTACCGAAGAAAAGCGACCCCAGCGTCGATGCCAATGTACAGATCCGTGGCGTAGGCGAGGAGGCCTGGGCCTTGCGTCCGAATGTGCGGATCCTGCAGGGGCGGCGCTTCACTCCGGGTCTGCGTGAGCTGGTGGTCGGACAGGGCGCGCAACATCAGTTCGCCGGGCTGGAGGTAGGCAAACAGCTTCGGCTGGCCGGCCAGCAGTGGGCGGTGGTCGGCACGTTCGCCTCCGGCGATTCGCACGATTCGGAATTGTGGGGCGATATGCAGACGGTCGCTGCGGCCTACCGCCGCGGCGCGAGCGCGCAGTCGGTGACGGTGCGGCTGGTGTCGCCGCAGGCCTTCGATACGTTCAAGGCAGCGCTGGTCAGCGATCCGCGGCTGAAGGTGGACGTGAGTACCACGCGCGAGTATTTCAGCAAGCAGTCCGAGAACCTGACCAAGGTGATTCGCATCGTCGGCATCACAGTCGGCACGATCATGGCAATTGGCGCGATTTTCGGCGCGCTCAACACCATGTTCGCCGCCGTCTCCACCCGGGCGAGAGAGATCGCCACGCTGCGCGCGATCGGCTTTCGTGGCGTGCCGGTGGTGGTATCGGTTCTGCTGGAGACGATGCTGCTGGCGCTGATCGGCGGCGCGCTCGGCGGGTTGATTACCTGGCTGATCTTCAACGGTTACACCGCTTCAACCTTGGGTTCGAGCTTCAGCCAGGTGGTGTTCCAGTTCAAGGTATCGCCGCAGCTGCTTTGGACCGGTATTCAATGGGCGATGGCGATTGGTTTTGTCGGTGGTGTTTTTCCGGCCGTGCGTGCGGCGCGCTTGCCGGTGACGACGGCGCTGCGCGAGCTTTGATGGCAACGCGTCTTGCTTAGGTCCGGCGCTGCCGCGCCAGCGTGATTACGCCGACGCCGAGAAGGATGATGGCCATGCCGGCGAGGTCGTACGGACCCACGTGCTCGCCCACCAGCAGCAGGCCGAACAACACGGCCACCGGTGGGTTGACGTAGGCGTAGCTGGTCGCCAGCGCCGGGCGCACATGCTTTAGCACGTAGAGATACGCGCTGAACGCGACGATGGATCCGAACACGATCAGGTACGCCACCGCCAAGGTGGCGTGCACGCTCGGGCGCGCGGGCAGTCGTTCGCCAGCGCTCAGGGCGACGGTGATCAGCGCTACGCTGGCGCATAGCATCTGCGCGGCGGTATTCATCGGACCCTTGGGCATGTCCTGACGCTTGCTCCACACCGAGCCCAGCGCCCAGCACATGGCCGCCAGCAGCAGTGCCGCGGCGCCAAGGCGCGAAGCGGATAGTCCGTTGCCGAGATTCAACACCACCACGCCGATAAAGCCTATCGCCAAGCCGAGGCCCTCGCGCGACGTCGGCCGTTCGCCGTACAGGCTGGAAAACAGCGCGGCAAACAGCGGCATGCTGGCCACGGCCACCGCGGCGATACCCGAGCTCACGCGCTGCTCGGCGAAGCACACCATGCCGTTGCCGAAGCCCAGCAACAGCACGCCGGTGATCGCGGCATTGCGCCACTGCCGCCTGCTCGGCGCGGCGACGCCGCGAAGCCGTAAAAAGCCGAACAGCAGCACGCCAGCAATCAGAAAGCGCACGCCGGCCAGCAGGAACGGAGGATAGCTTTCCAGCGCGTAGCGGATCGCCAGGTAGGTCGAGCCCCAAATGATGTACAGCGCAAAAAGCGATAGCGGAATCAGCAGGCGAGGATCAGTGAGCGACCGCGGCGCTTCGGCCGAGACAGGGGCGGAGCCGTCAGACATGGTAGCGGTGACCAAAAAGTGGAATCGCGAATTATCTGCGAGCAGGTCGACGGCAGCGAGCCTTATCAGGCTCGGCGATGACGGTTGTGATGTGTGGGCTTGCGACTGATCTGCCCAACCGAGTTGTGGCCTACTGCGTGGCGCTTCGCCCGCGCTGCACGACCACGAATTCGCCTTCCAGCACATCGGGCTTGCGCGCGCGATTGGCGGTGGTTGAACTGACGCGCGCGCCGCTGCCCTGGGTCGGTCGCCGCAAGGCCAGCAGCACGATACCGCCGACCAGCAGCACGCTGGCAACCACCAGTCCAAAAACCAGCATCACGCCGATCACCGCGATACCGATCAGCAACGACAGGACACGGGCCAGCGGGTTGCGTGGATGGCGCATGGAGGGCAGGGAAAATTGCATGTGTTAAAAATCCATATGTTAAAATCAACCACTTACAAGCATAACCATGGCGCTAACGCGCCCGCGAGGCAAGTGCCGATGGATACAGTGACTTCCGCCGTTTTCCCATCGGGGCAGGCGCTGTGCGCGTTGCAAGACGTACCCGACGGCGGTGCCATGGGGCTCGACGCCACGCTGGTGGACGGTAAGGAAAACATCATCCTGCTGCGGCAGGGCGAGCAAGTATGTGCCTACCTCAATATCTGCCCGCACGCCGGACGCCAGCTCGATTACGCGCCGGGCCAGTTTCTCCTCAGCAAGGGCACGTTGATCTGCGCGGTGCACGGCGCCAGTTTCGATCAGACGAATGGTTTTTGCATTGGTGGACCGTGCAAGGGCGAGTCGCTGCGCTCTGTCGCGCTGCGTGTGCACGATGGCGACATTTTTTTGGCATAAGCGCCTGCGTCAATAAACGCTGCGCGATCAGTGAAACATCAGGTTGATCGCGAGCAGGGTCACTACCAGCACGATAAACGTCAGCGGCAGGCCGACGCGCAGAAAGTCCTGGCTGCGATAGCCGCCGGGTCCGGTGACCATCATCAGGGCGGGGTGGCCGGAGCTGAGCAGGAAGGTATTCGACGAAGATACCGCCACGATGAGCGCGTACGCCGACGGGTTGCCGCCGGTGGCCACGGCCACGCTGATCGCTACCGGCACCATCATCACCGTCGCGCCGACGTTGGACATCACCTGCGAAAACAGCAGGGTGAGGATGGCCAGCGCCAGCTGCAACAGCCAGTGCGAGTGGCCGCCGAGATGCTGCAGCACCTCCTGCGCCACCCAGGCGGCGGTGCCGGTGGAATCCATCGACCAGCCCAGCGGAATCAGGCAGGCAGTGACAAAAATCGTCTTCCAGTTGACCGCCTTGTACGCCTCGTCCATGTTCAGTACGCCGGTCAGCAGCATGCCGATGGCGCCGGTCATCATGGCGACCGACAGGTCGAGCTGGGTGAACAGGGCCAGGCATTTGGCCAGCACGAAAAAGCCGACCGCCTGCCAGATCTTGCCGGGGCGCTGCTCTTCTTTCGGAATGTCGGTGACGACGACCAGATCCTTGTCTTCCGAGGCCAGCGACAGATCGCGCCAGTTGCTGTGCAGCACCATGGTGTCGCCGGCGCGCAGCGTGACCGCGCGCACGTCGTTGCGGAATACCTGATCGCCGCGCGTCACCGCCAGTACCGAAATGCCGAAGCGTTTGCGCAGGCGAAGGTCGCCGATGGTCTGCTTGATGAAGCGCGAACTCGGCGGGATGACCACCTCGGAAATGCCCGCGCGGGTCGGGTTGAACAGCTCGCCGAGCTGACGCATCCGCGTCGACAGCCGGCACAGCTGATTGTTGGCGAACTGCGTCAACTGTTCGCGCGGCCCGAGTACGCCGAGCACCGAGCCGACCCAGATCACGTGATCGACCGGCGGCGCCATGCGCGCATCGTTGCCGCTCTTGATCGCCAGAATCATCGGCGAATCGTGCAGCTGCTCCACCTCGCCAATGCTCATGCCGACCAGCGGGCTTTCCGCGGTGACGGTTAGCTCGGCCGTTTCGCCGCCGATGCCGTAGGTTTCGGCGAAGTAGCTTTCGGTGCGGCCGGGGGTCACCTTCAGCCGCTCGTCTTCGTGACCGGGTAGCAGCTTGCGGCCGAAGAAATAGAAATACAGCACGCCGACCACCGCCAGCGACAGGCCCACCGGCGTCACGCTGAAGAGGCCGAATTTCGGGATCGTATGCGCACCCGGCAGCAGGTTCGCGTTGGCGCTGGCGATCAGATCGTTCAGCACGATCAGCGGCGAGTTGGCGATCAGCGTGGTGTTGGTGGCGGTGAGAATACAAAATGCCATCGGCAGCAGCAGACGCGATAACGGCACGCCAGTGCGCGCGGACAAGCGGCTGCTCACCGGTATCATCAGCGCGGCCAGCGCCTGGCTGGGGATGATCGCGCTGAACAGGCTGGCGACCATGTTGATGACCAGACCAAGACGCGATTCCATGCCCCGTGCCATGCGCATCACGAAACGTGCGGTGAGATTCAGCACGCCGGCGCGGTCCAGCCCTTCGCCCATGATCATGATCGCGATGATGGCGATCACCGCGTTGCCGGCGAAGCCGTTGAACACGCGTTCGGACGGAATAAGGCCGGTCAAGCCGATGGTCACCACGACCAGCAGCGCCACCATGTCGGCGCGAATCCACTCCAGTACCAGCATCAGCATGGTGAAGCCCACCAGACCGAGCACCAGCATCATGTCGGGGGTAAGCGTCAGTCCCACTGGCCGGCGTTCCGCAAGGGTGGCTGGCTACGGTCGATAGGAGTGTGCAGTGGATGCTTCACGCTGCGTCGATTCGTCCCTGGCTGGATCGCGCAAGTATAAGCGGGCCAGCCTGACTGCTGCGCACCGATATCACGCGTCAGCACTATGCCTAGACCCTCTGGCGCGAATCAACGCTTCCGATATAGCAGGTCCCACACCCCGTGGCCGAGCTTCAGGCCGCGCCGTTCGAAATGGGTTTCGATGCGCCAGTGCGGTTTATCGGCATAGGCACCGGGTGTGATGTCGTTGCGCCAGTCGGGCGATGACTCCATCACGTCGAGCATGTGCTCGGCGTACGCCTGCCAGTCGGTGGCCAGATGCAGCAGCCCGTTGGGCGCCATGCGCGAAGCGAGCAGGGCGACGAAGGCCGGCTGGATCAACCGGCGTTTGTTATGCCGCTTCTTGTGCCAGGGATCGGGAAACCAGATGCGCGCCTCGGCGAGCGTGCCCGGGCTAATCGCGTGTTCAAGCACTTCCACCGCGTCGTGCTTGTACAGCCGCACATTGTTGGCATCGCGCGCGGCGAGAGCGTTCATCAGCCGGCCGACACCGGGGCCGTGCACTTCGATGCCGATGAAATCGCGCACCTGATCGTGCTCGCTGGCCCACGCCAGCGCCTCGCCGTTGCCGAAACCGATTTCCAGAACGATCGGCGCTTCGCGCCCGAAACTGGCGCGGAAGTCGTACGGCACGGCGCTGTAGTCGATGCCGTAGCGCGACCAGTGCGCCTCGAACGCATGCTGCTGCGCCGGCGTCATGCGGCCTTCGCGCAATACAAAGCTGCGGATGCGGCGCATATAGTCCGGAGTCTGTGCGTCGTCGGAGTTGTCGGTGTCGCTCATGACTGCATGTCTCGGTAAGGCGCTGCCGACAGTTGCCGAAGCTCGTTCGGTAACGGCACGCCTGGTTGTGAAGTAGCGCAATCCTTCGAACGCATATGTGGCGGAAGGGCACGATCGGCTCGCTATTGTAGTGGCCATCACCAATCACCGAAGGGCGCGCGGTATTGGCTCGAACGCCGCTGGCTCGTGCGCACCGTCGTAGAGCAACGACAAAGGCCCGGCATGATCGGGCCATCGCTGACTGGATGTTTATGGTCACGCGTCAGTGTTGATCGACGTGCTCGGCCTGCCTGGGTTGGCCACGCGGCGGCACGGGGCGCGGCGGTGCGGTCATTTGCTGCGGCGGCCTTGGTGGTTGCATCGGCATCTGCTGTTGTCGCTCTTGCTGCATCTGTAGCGTTTGCTGTTGCCGCTGCAGCTGCATTTGTTGCATCTGCATTTGCTGCTGTGCCTGTAGTTGGCGCATTTGCATCTGCTGTTGCTGCATTTGTGCTGGTTGCTGTTCCTGCGGCCGGTTGAACTCACGCGGGGCGACGTTGCCATAGGCATCGGGCTGATTCACCGGCGACGCTCGCCGGATCTGCGGCACCCGGGGCAAGCCCGTGCCTGGGTTTCCGCTGTCGCGCGAGATGTAGCTGACGGTAGGCTGCACGCGTGTCGGTTCGCGTGCGCGGTCGGCCTGGTCGCCGCCTAGCGGATGCGCAAAACGTGCCGAGGGCAGCGCACCCTGACGAGATGGCGTCTGGGTATTTTCTGCACTGCCGTTAGGCGCTTGACGACCCTGAGCTAACCCGTAGTTCTGAGTAGTTGCCGCCGTCGAAGCCGCATCTTGCCGCGTCACTATCGGCGGCTTTGGAATAACGTTCGACATCGGCGCCAGCGGATGAGGCGCACGGACGGCATTGCCGCTCAAGTTGCCCGGGTTAGCGCGAGCGTTGCGACCGTTAATGGCGGGTGCGAGATGGCTCTCCCCCGGTGCCGGTCCGTTTCCGAAATGCCGAGTCAGCACCTGGACATGGTCGTTCGATCGAGCGGCGGCGACTGGCAAAAATGCACGCTGCGCGTCGGCCGATGGACGGCTCGGTGCGCCGGCCGCTCGCGCGACCGGACTGGTCGGCGGTGCCTGTCGGGCCATGACATGGCGCTGAAAACCGGCTAGAGGTAGCGATCTTGCGTGATCGCTGCGCGGCCCGGCGCTACGGCCGGTGATTGGCTGTGGCACAGCGCCGCGCGCTAACACTGGCGCACGCGCGACTTCGCGTGGATCGACCTTGATCAGCTGGCTGCGCACGCTTCGTCCGCTGGCGAAGGCGGCACCCGGCACGGCGGTAAAGCCACGCATCGCGGTACGGTTCACGTAGTGTTGCCCGCGCCCCGGCGTGCCGGCGCGATAGTGACCGTACTGGCTGTCGATGCTGCTGATGATCGTGCTGCGGTTTTGGTTGGTCACTTGGATATTGCTGAGATTGACATTGCCGTAATAGCGCCGGCTGCTGCGGTACCAAGGGTTG
>CAIKJM010000395.1 GCA_903827735.1 uncultured Rhodanobacter sp.
AACCGTGTTAATCGTCGACCACTATATTCCGCAACCCGATCGCGATGCGGGCTCGCGGACCATGTGGCAATTCATCCGCATGTTTCTGCATCGCGGTTTCTCTGTGAAGTTTTGGCCTGAGAACTTGCACAACGATCCCGTCTACGCGTCCTTGTTGCAGCAGCATGGCGTCGAGATCATGTATGGCAACGAGTATCACAAGGGTTTCGACAAATGGATGCGCGAGCATGGCGCCGACATTGATGTCGCCCTGCTGAGTCGTCCTTATGTCGCCGTCAATTTCATCGAGGCATTGCGTAAATACTGCAATGCGCCGGTG
This sequence comes from uncultured Rhodanobacter sp., assembly GCA_903827735.1. Taxonomy (GTDB): domain Bacteria; phylum Pseudomonadota; class Gammaproteobacteria; order Xanthomonadales; family Rhodanobacteraceae; genus Rhodanobacter. Next base: position 320 of record CAIKJM010000395.1, read on the forward strand.
CTTTATTACGGCCACGATATTCACCATCTGCGCATGCAGGATCAGCAGCGGTTGCAACCGCAGGACAAGGCCCTGCGCACGGAAACCGAAGCGATGAAGCGCCTGGAGCAGGAGGTATGGCGACTGGTCGACGTTGTCTACTACCCGTCCAGCAGCGAGACCGCCTATGTGCAGGCTTGGCTCGACAACCATGCGCCGCTGGTGCGCTGCCATACAGTACCAGCGTACGCCTACGAAGCGATTCCCGAGCACGCGGACGACAATCTGTCGCTTCGACAGAACCTCCTCTTCGTTGCCGGTTTCGCCCATCCGCCCAACGCCGACGCCGCCGAATGGTTCGTGCGCGAAGTGCTTCCCCTAGTCAGGGCCCGCCATCCACATATCCATCTGGATCTGGTGGGATCGAATCCGTGCAATGCCGTCGTGGCGCTGCAGGGGGAGGGAATCAATGTCACGGGGTTTGTTACCGATGAAGAGCTCGCCGCGCGATACAAGGCTGCACGTGTGGTGGTTGCGCCTCTGCGCTATGGCGCAGGCATCAAGGGCAAGGTCATCGAGGCCATGCATTTTGGCGTGCCCTGCGTGACGACGTCGGTGGGGGCTCAGGGGCTTGCCGATACCGCTTCCTTTCTCGCGGCAACCGATGATCCGTCGGTATTTGCCGAACATGTCCTCTTGCTTCTGGACGATGATCACGCCTGGCGCAATGCGTCCTCGGCAGGCCAGGCTTATGTCCGAAGTCACTTCACCGAAGCTGCCCAGTGGCGGGTTTTCGCTCAGGAGATCGATATGCCCGCAGTGATGAGTGGCATGAGGGGCGTGCCTTGATCGTTCGTGCCCGAGCCCCCCTGCGCCTGGGTCTCGCCGGTGGCGGCACGGATGTCTCTCCGTATTGCGACGTATACGGCGGCCACGTGATGAATGTGACTATCGACCGCTATGCCTATGCGATTGTCGGTGGACGGGAGGGAAATGACTGTCTGTTCCAGGCGCTGGACGTTGGTCATGAGGAAATCCACCGCTGTAGCCATACCGTGGATACCAGTGGCCCGCTGAAGCTGCTCAAGGGCGTTTACGCGCGCGTGTCGCAGGACTTTCTCGATGGGTCGCAGCCGCCGTTGTCGGTAAAGACCTTTTCAGATGCTCCGCCCGGTTCCGGTCTTGGCTCGTCCTCGACCATGGTTGTAGCACTCGTACAGGCATTTACCGAGTATTTCTCGCTGCCGTTGGGCGAATACGAAGTGGCCCATCTGGCCTATGACATCGAGCGCAAGGACCTTGGGCTAGCGGGCGGCAAGCAGGACCAATACGCGGCGGCATTCGGCGGTTTCAACTTCATGGAGTTCTACGCGCACAATCGCGTCATCGTCAATCCCTTGCGCGTCAAGGACTGGGTGTGGGCCGAGCTGGAGGCATCGCTGGTGCTTTATTTCACCGGTGTTTCGCGCGCGTCAGCCGACATCATCGACCAGCAGTCGCGCAACATCGGCGAAAACAATCAGGGCTCCATCGATGCCATGCACAGACTCAAGCTAGAGGCTGTGCAGATGAAGGAGTGCATCCTCAAAGGCAACCTGCGGGGACTGGAAAGAACCTTGCAGGCTGGTTGGATAGCCAAGAAGCAGACCGCCACCTGCATTACCAATGCGCTGATTGAAGAGGTGGAGACGGTGGCGTTCGAAAACGGTGCGCGCGCTGCCAAGGTTTCCGGGGCCGGTGGCGGCGGATTCATGATGTTTATATGCAGCCCCGAGGAACGCATCGGCTTGACGCGTGCACTGGTTGCCCGGGGTGGCAGCGTGCTGGATTTCCATTTCACCCAACAGGGGGCGACATCGTGGCGAGTCAGCTGATCGGATTCATGGATGCCGAATTCGGCACATCCATACAACTACTCAATGACATGAGGGCCGACTCGCTTCTGCGTGAACAGACCCAGCAAGCCGTCGATGTATCCGTCCAGGCGCTACGAAAGGGCGGGAAAATCCTGTTCGCGGGCAATGGCGGCAGCGCTGCGGACGCGCAGCACTGGGCTGGTGAACTGGTAAGCCGCTTCAATTACGATCGTCCAGGACTGGCTGGTATAGCGCTGACCACCGATACCAGCGCACTTACGGCGATCGGCAACGACTACGGTTACGATTATGTGTTCGCGCGCCAGATCGAAGCGCTTGGCCGTCGAGGTGACGTATTCATCGCCATCTCGACGTCCGGCAATTCTAAAAATATCCTTCGAGCGATCCATGCGGCGCGTGGTATCGGCATCAGCATCATTGGCTTTACCGGTCGTAAGGGCGGCGCAATGGCTGATATCTGCGACATCTGCCTGCGCATGCCTTCCGATGCGACTCCGAAGATCCAGGAAGGTCACGAATTCCTCGGACATGTGCTCTGCGGGCTGATTGAGCGAGAAATGTTCGAGCCGCCGGCCGCGGTTTAAGCTTCGCACGATGTGCTGGCAGGCTGAGGTGCTGATGTGTCCTGATTCACGAAAGGTGTTCAGACCGAACAAAGTCACTGGTAACAGCGGGACGGTGTAGTCAGACTCTGCTCGACCCACCTGCCTGATCGCCAGACAGGTCCAACCGAGGATCGGGAATGGATATGACCTGTCCCGTATGCGTTGCAGGTGACTCAGAGTTTCACGCGCGTATTGACGGTTACGATTACCTTCGCTGTTGCGGCTGTGATTCGCTGTATATCGACAAGGCTGTACTCGACCAGATGGATGCGGGTCTTTCGCCCCGGTTGTATGACCAGGCGTACTGGGCGGATGAGCTGGTTTCGTCCCGTGAGCGGGCGACCGGTGTGGGCTTGGTGCGAGCGGGGGAGGCCATACTTTATGCGACCCGACCCATCCGTTTTTTCCTAGATATCGGCGCCGGAGCTGGCTACCTTCTTGACGAACTGGCCAAGCAGTTTCCGCAGGCGCCTGAGTTGTTTCACGGTGTGGAGCTGTTCCCGCCTGAAGTGCATACAGCCCATCCTAATTACCACGTGGGCCAGATTGGCGATTTGAAACAGATGTTCGATGGCGGCGTATGTGTCGAGGTCGTCGAACACCTCACGCCCCGCATGCTGGACGGTCTGGCGACAGGGTTGGCGAAAGTAAGCGCGCCCGGATCGCTTTGGCTCTTCAACACAGGTATGCCCGATTACGTTTTGACGCAGGATCCCGGTTATCTCGACCCACTGCACCGAGGGCACGTGGTTTCCTACGGACTGCTAGGTCTAAAGCACATCTTTGCGCCTCATGGCTTTCGCATAAGCGCCGTGCCGGGGAAGAACTACGCTTTCGTGGCGGAATTTTGCCCGAAAGATGAGGCAGTGGACTTTGAGCAGCGTTTCTCCCATCCATTGATCGAAAACAAGCGCCTGCTGGAGCAGTCTGGGTTGATATATCTGGCTGCGTTTGAATCGGCTCGCTCGTCTTTCTATCACGAACAATATCTGCTCCGAACACATTGGGCTTTATCGATTCAGAAAGAGTTAGACGCTTTCCGCGCGGCTATGTTGATGAAATAGGCGGCGCCGTAAGAGTGTCGCAATAGCACTCCGCGGCAGCGCATCGAGGCCAGATGCAATTCTGGGGAAGCGCATGCCGTGTCGATAGCTGGTCCGTTGATGCGGACTGAACCATTTTTGATGCAAAATTCGTTATCGTGGTTACCGCATGTGCCGCTGTTTCCGACCAATTCATGCCCAGGGAGATTTGACATGAGTCGAACAAAAGCCTGTTCAATGGTGCTGGCCGTCGCTGTCGCGTTCATGCTATCCGGCTGCAGTCAAACAACCGGCGATACTCCAGAGTCGGGCAAATCCAAAATGGCGGCTGGCACGAACAATCCGGCCAGCCATGAGTCACTAAAGATTACGCAGTGGGGTCCTCAGGAGACGACAGCCGGAACGGCATTCAATGCTCAGCCTGATGGAAGCTCGGCGCTCTGGATACGGGTCGATCAGTCACTGGATGGCACGGATTCCGTGGTCGTCATGGATGGCTCCGCCCTGCACAGTTCAATCAGCGGACAGCTCATTACGGCCGATGTCCCGGCCAATTTTTATGCGTCGAGCGGCGTGCACAGCGTGGCCGTGGTGATGAAGAAGGCGGTTGAAAAGGTGCGCAGCGACAACGTTCAATTTAC
>CAIKJM010000396.1 GCA_903827735.1 uncultured Rhodanobacter sp.
GATCTTGCTCACAGCGATCTCTGCAGCCGGCAAGTAATTTCCTCATTAAAAGTCGGCGCTCAGTACGTTTCCTTATTGAAGGAAAGAAGTGTCAGTACTGTGTTGGTTCACCAGACAAAACTGGTAAGGACCGTTCGCTCGTCAATTACCCTAAAGCAAGCATCGAAGATCCTGCCGACGTGCAATTCTTGGGATATTGTTTGGGCGACCATGAACATTAAGCGTCCGCTTGCCGTGTCTAGGCGGATTAGCCGTAAAGCATGGAAATCAAAGTATTGTCCAGCATGAAACGATGTGGCCTTGAAAAAACTTTCCTTCGCGGAGAAGACTATAGTCAAGAATATGTTTGAGTCAATACTGCAATCTTCTGCAGCGAATATTGACAGCTCTTCGTCCGTCAGGACGGTGTCGCGGATGGCATCGGCGGTTTCATTATCGATGATGCATTCAATATCAATACCGACACCTCTAACCATGCTGGACGGAACAGCAATGGCTGCGCCGATACTGTTCGTATGCGTGATGCTTCCTGTCATCCCACTCGGCCACACTGGCTGCCTTAATGCCCCAATTTCGAGCTCCGCGTCACTCGTGCCGAGACAAGTCATCGCTTGGCGAGCAGCGAGACGTCCCGCGAGGAACTCAGCCTGTCGATTTATAACGGCGCGTTGAATCTCTGGTGGACGTTTGATCTCCAGAAGCGTGAAGATCATTGGGGTATAAGAGCTCGCATCGAAAGCGACAGCGAATGCAGGCGGCAAAGGACGCCTGTGGTCACCCAGACCCAGCCAATAAGTATCGGTGATAAATCCATTTCCATCGCCCGTCATGGCGGTTTTCTTGCAACTCGGGTTATGCATAGGTATCAACCCTCAATTGATTAGCGACGACGCTCAGCCAGGTGCCCTGTAACGTGCGAGATTGGCGGCGCAACCTCGAAGCCATCTTATTAGGCGGACAGCCGTAATGGCCATGAGCCAGGTGAATTTCCGGTCGGGGTTGTCGATGGCGCAGTTCATCCAGCTAACGGTACGGAGGCGAAGTTTTGCCGATCGTTGTACCAGGGTGCTGGCCGCAACAGTTTCGCTGCCCCAAGTTCAACGGTCATCTGCGTTCGCGGTGCTCCGCGCGGGCCGGATGTGCTACTAGTGCCGCACATGCCGTCGTCAGATCACGCTGATTAGCGGTATGGCGTTCGGAGGCAGCAAGCTGCCTTTGGACGTGGTTCCGTCCATGCTACTGTTTGACCGGCAGCAACACCAACATAGTCGATCTGAAGCTTAAGCGGCGCTCCGGCGGTGCTATACCGAATGGGATAAAAGCTTAAGCAGGAGAGCACTTACTTTATAATCGAGCGTGAGGGGTCCGCGCAGATCGACGACCTCTAACTCGGCGGCAAACGCCGCGGCGGCAAGCCTGGGTGCGGATTGGAGAACAAGCAGTCGTTCGTCATGAGGTGGCCGTTGACGAGACTCTGTAGCACCCCACTTTTGTCATGATCGACAACACATTTCTCACCGATTGGGTCGAGCGGCGCTCGGCGCCCCGAGGCGGAAGTCTTTAACGGTGCACACACCGTGCTGGAAACAAATGTTAGGAGCGCTGCCATCGAGTTCGAGCGTCGTGCTGGATGAGCCCGCTGCTCGCCAATGTCAGACGGGCCATCGCGGCCGCTACCACGCCAGGATCCATGAAAAGCATGCGCGGCGCTTTATGGCCGAAGAAGCCTTCCGTTTCAACCGCCGCCTACCATAGCTCCTCGCAAGCCTCGGCCAAAGCCGAAATTGCACTGCGTCGATAATTTTTACGCCTGATGTCGCTCTAGACTCTGCTTCTTCGCAAGTACAGTCGACTCAAGCATGCATGAAACGTCAGTTCCCTGCATGAGTGGTCCAAATAAATAATCTAAAGAAACTCTGATTTTGCTTCGCTGTCGAAGCGTGCACACGATGCGAGAGCGTGTAGACGATGACCGATCAGCTGACCTTGGCGACGCAAGTCGACGGAGGATTTCAAGCTGACTGCAAGGCGACACGACGCGACGTGTTCTTGGCGGAGATGGACAAGGTCGTGCCGTGGTCGCTGCTGCGCGCGGTAATCGAACCGTTCTACCCCAAGCCGTGCGCCGATGGCTGCGGCCGACCAGCCGTAGGTTTTGGAGCGCTTGCTGCGCATCCACTTTCTGCAGCAGTGGTACGCGTTGAGCGATCCGGCGGTGGAGGAAGCCTTGTACGACTTCGCGTCGATGCGGCGGTTCGTGGGCATCGATCTGGGCCGCGAGTCGGCGCCGGATGAAACGACGGCGTGCAAGTTCCGCCACCTGCTGGAAAAGCACGGGCTGGCCAAGACGCTGTTCGAGGCGGTGAACCGGCATCTGCACAATCAAGGGCTGAAGCTCTCGCAGGGCACGGTCGTGGACGCGACGAAGAATCGGGACAAGGCGCGCGACCCGGAGATGCACCAGACCAAGAAAGGGAGTCATTGGTACTTCGGCATGAAGGCCCATATTTGTGTGGACCAAGCCACTGGCGTGGTTCACAGCGGGGTGACGAAAGCGGCCAACGTAGGCGATGTCACCCAGGTGGGCGATCTGCTACACGGCAAGGAGCGGGTCGTGTTTGGCGACGACGGCTATATCGGCGCGCAGAACCACGCCAAGGCCAAGCGTGGGCGCCAGTGGTATATCGCCGCCAAGCGCAGCGAGGTCAAGGCGATCGAGGATGAGACCTTGCGCGAGTTGACCGAACAGATCGAGCAGATCAAGAACATCAAGGCATCGATCCGCGCTGCCGTCGAACACCCGTTCCGCATGATCAAACGGCAATTCGGTCACGTCAAGGCGCGCTATCGTGGCCTGGCCAAGAACGGTGCGCAGGTGCTGATGCTGTTTGCGTTGAGCAACCTGTGGATGTCCCGCGAGTACTTGCTTGCAAAGACAAGATAGGTGCGCCTGAAGGGCGCATCGTGGCAGCGAAAAACGGCCAAAACGCGGCGAGCATTCGCCGTTCAATCGCATGGATGTCACTCAGCGAGGCCGTGCGTCAAGCCGAAGAATGGCGACGACTACGAAGTTGGGTTGATCAGACCTTCCCTAAGTAACAATTTCCTACTCCTACGACACGGATCCTGACTCTCCACATCACTCACCCACCGTTATGAGACGAAAAGTCAGGCTGGCTTGCGCTGCCGCGACGACAACCGAGGGTACGAACGCGGCTAATTCGAAGCGCCGATTTAAGCGGTAACAGAACTCGGACAGGTAGAATCGCAGTTACTTGAGTGCGTGGTGTGGGTATCAGGAGTACGTAAGTGGCCTTGCATGAGTACAGTTCACACTGCTCTTGACAAAGAGTAGCAATCTAAAGATGCTCGGTGCTTTGCGCATCCAGCACCTCTTTTTTTGGCTGTGCTTTGGCCAGGTATTATGCAAATACGTTCGGAACCATTATTCATAGTAATGGTATGGATGCTTACGCGATTGCCTGACTAAGCGACGCAATCAAAAAGAAGTTTGTCGCCGCGCGCATTGCACATTAGCATTTTTCCTACGAAAAGTATTCAACGCTGATGATCAATTTTTTCAAAAATTTTTCTCTCGTTATTATGTTCACCCGATAATTTTAACTGCTAATGGAACAGCTAATGTTGAAATACTATATTTTTCTCGGAATACGAGGCTTCAGACGGAACAGTATTATTACCGCGCTGATGATCCTGGCGATTGCACTCGGAATAGGCGCAGGGATGACCGTGATTACGGTAGTTCATGCTATGTCCGGAGATCCGATGCCTGGAAAGAGTTCGCGATTATTTGTGCCGCACCTTGATCCGCTTCCGCTAAATTATTCGTTGAAACCCAGCGAGCTTAACCCCAGCGATTACTTGACGCTACAGGATGCAGGGGCTCTTCTCGATTCGAAGATTCCGATTAACCAGGCGGCCATGGGGGGGGGGCTTTTGATTGCCGAATCAACGCGCGGAAGTGCATTGTCGTTTCAAGTGAACGGACGCTATTCGACACATGGGATTTTTTCGTTGTTCGGAATTAACTTTCTGCGCGGAAGTGCATGGTCGGCTGCTGACGATTCATCAAAAGCACGAGTCATCGTTATAAGTTCCAAGCTAAGCAACCATGTCTTTGGGGACGAAAATAGTGTGGGCAAAACAATCAGAATCGGCGCGCACGATATGACGGTAACAGGGGTTATCGGCGATTGGAATCCACAGCCAAAATTCTACGCGGATCCATCAGGCAAGGTATTTGGAGAGTCCGACGACTTCTTTATTCCCCTTTCCACCGCTGTAGATCTTAAGCTGGATACATCGGGATTCATGGCTTACTGGGGAAGCGGCAATCCTGGCGACATCGCGAATTCGCTAACCGACGCGAGTACGAGCTGGTTGCAATTCTGGGTTCAACTAGATAGTCCGGAAGATGTCAAAATCTACGCGACCTACCTTAGGAATTACGCCGAAAACCAAAAACGGCTTGGCCGTTTTCAAAGAGGGGGGGACTCGACGTACCTGTATGGACTGATGAGCTGGTTGAGGCACGAGAAGCTGATTCCCTCGGACGTGCACCTGCAGCTGTGGCTTGCCATGGCATTCCTCTTCGTCTGTATGGTCAACATCGTTGCCCTCCTGCTTGCAAAGTTTCTCGGGAGGATCGGAGAAATCAGTGTAAGAAGGGCCCTCGGTGCGCGACGACAGGATATATTCGTGCAGTACGGCGTAGAAGCCGGGGTAATCGGCGTAGCGGGAGGGCTGCTCGGTCTGGCGATTGCTCAGGCGGGGCTATGGAGCGTTAGGTCCAGATCAAGCGAGTATGCCGACATTGCTCATATGGACGCTTTCATGGTGATAAGCACTTTGGTCCTTGCCGTTGCGGTGGCCACCGTCGCGGGTATTTTCCCCGCTTGGCGAGCATGCTGCGTAGCGCCAGCCATGCAACTAAAATCCAACTGAGGGTATTGCATGCATCTGCCGCCCTTGATCGCGAGCCTACGCCGACACAAAATGACGGCGCTCATGCTTTTTCTGCAGATAGCGTTGTCATGTGCGATCGTTTGCAACGTCTCGTTCATCGTTATCCAGCGGATAAGCGTAGTACGTGTTTCGACCGGAATTGCTGAACATGAGTTGTCAATAGTCCAGATGCTCCCGCGAGCCGGCGCCACGGAAAATGCTGAAGTTCGGCGTAGAGAAGACATTGAGCAGCTACGGCAGCTCCAAGACGTGGTTTCGGTCGCGGCAGTCGATGCGATCCCACTAGGCCCGTTCGACGGACAGCTTTACGCGTGCCAGGATGCTGCGACCTCTAACGGCATAAACTCGGGCGGCGCTGGCGGCGGCGAAGGCTGCGCTCTCTCGAGTATTTTCAACGGAACTCCCGGAACGGTTAAGACATTGGGCCTCAAGATCGTTAGCGGACGTGACTTTCTGGCAAGCGAATACTCGACGGCGAAAGCGGGAATGCCCCTAGCGGAAGCGAAAAGCGTAATCCTGACGCGTACGCTTGCAAAAAAGATGTTTGGCGTGGAAAACGCCGTCGGCAGGAATATCTACATCAATTTCCCAGGGTCGGACGGCGCTACCGAGATTCTTGTGGTTGGGATCGTCGACACTTTGCTTCGACCTCATCCGGGGGCAGGAGAATCGAGCCAGTACAGCCTTATTCTATCGGGACTGCCATCCAACCCATCCAGTACGTTTGTTTTGCGCAGCGCTCCTAACAACCGAAGGGCTGTAATCAAGGCGGCAGTAGCAATGTTGCACTCAAGAAATCCTACCAGCTTCATACCCGAGAACGGGGTGTCCACATATGACGAAATCAAAGCGAAGTATTTAGAGCATGACGAGTCGATGATTGAGCTGCTTCTTGCCGCGATGTTCGGTTTGCTTGCCGTCACGGGTATCGGCATCGCGGGCCTTTCAAACTTTTGGGTCAATCTTCGGCGGAAGCAAATCGGTGTGCGCCGCGCAATTGGAGCGCGCCGAGCTGACATATTGACTTATTTTCTCTGCGAAAACGCTTTGATATCTGGGGTGGGCGCAATTATCGGCTGTGGTCTCGCACTCGGTCTGAACAGAGTGTTGATGTCTTTCTACGAATTAGATGCTCTGCCTCTTTATTATCTGCCGGTTGGTGCGTTATTGTTGTTAGTCCTTGGCCAGCTTGCCGCCGTGCCGCCAGCAGTGCGCGCGTCTTCAGTGCCTCCGGTCGAGGCTATAAGATAGGTGCCAACTTGGGTTGGCGTGCACTCGGATTTGGACTCAAAACGGCGCTAGAAACTGCCACCACCTCAGTCTGCAGAGGAGCTCGCACGACCGGGGATTATTTTGAAACCACATTTACCTTGGCCTTTGGAACTGCGCTTCGCGCGTAGTTTTGGTCGTGTCCAAACTGTTGTAGTCGCGTGCTGTGAGTTTTCAGGGCTTTGCTCGACATCGCCAAGCCTTGGCGGGCGAAGCTGGCTTGTTGAGCGCATAGTTCAGATGGTCGGCGTAACTGCCGGTGACGAGATGGGATAGGAAGCCTGGCGCCACTTCAATGCGGTCGATGATCGTGGATTTGACGGATAAACCAGTTTCCTACGTGAGGCTGGAGCTGGCATGCCGATGAAGGTGCTCTGCCGGCAGCGCCGCTGTAGTGATGCCTTCTGCTACCTGTTTCTCAGTAAGTGACCCCATCCCCAAATACGTAGCACCTTAAAGTAGAGTTATCGGCGGTTGTCGACTCCCCGTAATCTTGATCCACGCATAACTGGAGGTCTCCGGGCAAACTAGCCCCAAGGAGACCAACGATGCGCAAGAGCAAGTTCACCGAAAGTCAGATCGTCGCGACGCTGAAGCAGGTCGAGGGCGGTCGACAGGTCAAGGATGTGTGTCGCGAGCTGGGCATACCAGACGCCATGTATTACGTCTGGAAGTCCAAGTACGGCGGCATGGAGGCGTCGGACGTGCAGCGACTGCGTGACGTCGAGGCAGAGCACGCCAAGCTCAAGCGGATGTATGCAGAACTGGCGATGGAGAATCACGCGTTGAAGGATCTCATCGCAAAAAAGTTGTAGACCCGGCGCACAAGCGCCCGCTGCTGGCGTGGTTGATGAATCACCACGGCTGGAGCGAGCGTCGGGCTTGTTCGGCGATGGGACTGTCTCGGTCAACGGCGCGCTATCGGCGCCGGCCGGATCGGGACGAGAAAGTGATCGCACTGCTCGCCGAGTTGGCTGAGCGGTTTCCTGAGCGCGGCTTCGACAAGCTCTTCCAGCTGATTCGGCGTCGCGGTTTGGTATGGAATCATAAGAGGGTGTGGCGCGTGTATTGCCTGATGCAACTCAACCGCCGCCGTCGCGGCAAGAAACGCGTGCCGAACCGGCATCCCCTGCCCTTGGTGGCCGGCGAGCAGATCAACAGCAGTTGGTCGATCGATTTCATGTCCGATGCCTTGTGGGACGGACGGCGCTTTCGGACGTTCAATGTGATCGACGATTTCAGCCGCGATGCACTGGCGGTCGAGGTCGATCTCAACCTGCCTGCCGCGCGCGTCATTCGCACGTTGGAACGTATCGCCGCCTGGCGTGGCTATCCCACCAAGTTGCGCTTGGACAATGGTCCGGAGTTTGTTGCGTTGGCATTGGCCGAGTGGGCAGAACGGCTTCATCGAACGCTTCAATGGAAGCTTCCGGCGCGGCGTGCTCGATATGCACGTCTTCCGCAATCTCACCGAAGTACGCGAGCAGGCCGAGCAATGGTTGGCCGACTACAACACCGAGATTCCCCACGACAGCCTTGGCGGGCTGACGCCCGCCGAATTCCGCCTTCAGAACGACCCGGCAACCTCTAATTTAGCGTGGCACTGATTTATGGGGAGTCGACAGCGCCAAACATGCATCACACACATTGCATGAGTTCTCAAAAGAAGCGCTTCGAGCACTCCGCCGAGTTCAAGGGCTTATCACCGGTCTTCGCCGGGAGCTCGCAGTGACAGCGGTCGATTTGCGGAGTCGCAACCTCCGCATGTTTGAGGAGTTCTCACGTTGGCTGTCCGTGCGTCAACGACACATGCTCGAAGAAGCCATGCCTACACCCGTTGAGGTCGAGCCTAAGGCTGAGCAGGTCGTTGCAACGGGGACAACGGGTGGCGCAGGTGGTGGTGATGCTCAGCGCGGCGACAACCCAGCCTTTAAGCCCAACCTTGAGCTTGGAAAGCGGTTTAGGCTTTAGAACTGATAGCTTCATGAAGACCTGAGAGGCCGGTAGCCGATCGAACCGAACCACTCTCGCGGGACCTTGCCCATCTCCACCAAGAACACATCGCGTCGCGTCGCTTTGCAGTGAGCTTGAAATCCACCGTCGACTTGCGTCGCCAAAGTCAGCTGATCGGTCATCGTCTACACTCTCTCGCATCGGGTGCACGCTTTGAGAGCGAAGCAAAATCAGAGTTTTCCTAAGCTAGCGGGTGAAAAATGCCAAATTATCATCAACGCTCATAAACAACGATTGGAAATTTCAATTGAATAGTCATGTTCTGGAATTCCTCGGATCGTAAAATCTAGAATCACAGGAGCAACAAATCCAGGCGCAGCTGACTTCACGTCAATGTCTGGAGTTTCTAGTCGATAGCATAGGAAAATTTTATCTCCGTGTAGAACTACACCGGGATTTTTTTCGCTAATCTTAAAACTCGAATTCCAATCTACTATGGTGCGTACAAGGAGCTCGTGATTTTTCCACTCAGAAGTGGACTTTCCCACGCTCTCAGGGTAGCCGTCCCAGCGCTGCTGACTCCAGTCAAGATGCAACTTCACCTCTTGGCCGGAAGCAACATCCAGAGCCATGCTGATGTAGATGGCGGCAATCACCGCTGTCACTGCCTTTATCTTCATGGGTCAGTTATGCCCGTTCCAGTTGGTATGGTGGGAGGGTAAAAATTGATATAGCTTCCTTGGTGGCTCATATCTGGCCCAGTGTTTGGCGTAAATTTTGTAACCGTCTGCCAGTTGATACCTGGTTGGTTGGCATATGGTGCGACGGTGAGTGCTTGGCCGCCAGTTGTCCAGCCAAAGTTGTCAGGCGCAGACACGCTCGCATTCAAAAGAAATGCCAGCGTCTGAGCAAAAGGTAGTCTTCCGTGGCCGGGATCAGTACCTGTGTTGCAAGAATCCAACCTGACAGATTCGCCGGTTTGATAGTTCGGATCTGATTGAATCATGTTTGCCAATTGATCTGGAGTAAGCGGATTCCCATTTTGATCTACGACCTCAAAAGGGTTGCCGTGCGCGCCGACCGTATACACGCCCGGTATTGGGTTCACGCTGTTGGCCCAAGCACTCTGTGCTGAGCCAGCAGGAAACAAGTTGAGATCATCAAGTCCGAGCGGATCAATGTGCTGAAATGGGGCACTGTGAACATACGCAAATGTACTGATTCCCGCATTCAATCCAATCGGGTCGCTCTGCAAATATCTTCCCGTCGCCGGTTCGTAATTGCGATAGATGTTGTAACTCGTGCCGCTCTCCGCATCGTAATACTGGCCGGGATAGCGAAGGTTAAGCACATAGCCACTCGACGACGTTGGCTGCTTCTCCCCAAAGGGATTGCCGGGGTAGCTCCATGACCAGATGACGGTGCCAGCGCCGTTAATAACAGCGCGCGGCGTATCGAGATGGTCTGCAATTATGTAATTGACCGTGCTGGTCGTCACGCTCCCATTGATCGTATTGTCCACGACGGCCACGGGCAAATCATCAAGCCATACATAGTCACGGTTCGTAGCACCGTACTCACCGATCAGTTGACCATCTTCACTATAGCCATAGCGTTCAGCCACAGACGTCACTTTTCCGATGCGTTGACCGATGACGTTGTAGGAATAAGTGGCGACAGTTGAGCCATTGAGCTGCGCCAAAGACATGCGATTACGTCCGTTGTAAGCAAACCCATATGTGCCACCACCGATTACACTGCCTGTTGTGTTTCCGTTGGCATCGTTCGCACGTGAACCGGTGCCAACTTTAGATAGTTGATGAGTGCCAATAGTGTATAGGTACGCACCCGTGGCTAAGCCCGTGGACGTCTTATTTTGGCGATCACCGGCTTTGCTATAGGTATAGTTCTCTAACGTCGTCCCGTTAGCCTCAGTCACAGAGCTCAGGCGATACAGGGGGTCGTAGCTGTACGACTCCGCAGCTGGATTTGCGCCATGAGCATTGCCCACAGCCGAGACATTTCCCATCAGATCGCGAGCTAGGTGCAAGTTGAATCCGTTGCTCGTTACATCCGTCAAGCGGTAGTTCGCATCGTACGTTCGCGTGACGGCCTGACCACTCCCGAGGGAGTAGCTGCTGATCGGGCCAAATGGCTGCCAGACAATACTACTCACCACAACGACAGGTGCTGTGCTGCTTCCACTGGGTGTCAGCTTGATGCTGCCGACTCTGCCAGTGGTGTTATACACATAACTAGTAATCGTATGATCTGGCGTGCTTTCGCTGCTAATACGATCTGCCAAGGTGTAGGCATAGAGCGTGGTATCGGTCGCGGCGGACGTCACTTGTTTCTTTTGGGTGACATTGCCACGTATGTCGTAGCAATAAATTGTTGTGACGCCGCTTTCAACAATCCGTGTGAGACGACCAATCGGCTTCGATGCAGCGCAACCGGTTGTCGCATTGGCCTCGTCATAATTGAACGCAGTGGTGAGTGTGGTGTCGGTGTACGTTGTTGCGATCAGACGATTCAGTGCATCGTATGTGAAGGCACTGACAACGGCTTTAGCATCGGTGTGTTTAATACGGTTGCCTGCCGCATCGAAAGTATCCGTAACCGTCCCCGTATCGGGACTCTGCACTTTCGTTCGATTACCGAGGCCATCGTATGTATAAAGCGTGCTGAGGCCGTCGGGGTCGACAGCGCTGATTACTTCGTCGACGGCATCCATCTGTGTGGAACTTAGCGTGTTGCTTGTGGCTGTATCTGATCCATTGTAGTTGTCGGTGGAACTGGTCAGGCGATTGAGTCCGTCGTAAGTCAATTTTTGCTGGAAGCCGAATGCATCTGCTGTACGTTGCAAATTGCCTGCCGGGTCGTAGCTGCCCGTGCCAAGTGGAAGGCCGAAAGTTGAATCGTAAGTCTCCGGGTAGTTGGCTGTGAATACGGCGTTTGATAGTCCGTCAATAGCAGTCGCCACCTCACCTAACGTATTGTAGGTTCGCGAAAAACTCTGATGCGACACACCGTTGGCATCAAAGATCTCTTCTTTCGTCCGGTTGCCCGCGACATCCAGCGTGTAGTGAGTGTAGTTGCCAGCAGCGTCAGTGATATCCGTCAGACGGTGAGCTGAGTCATAGGTATAGGTGACATAGATTCCGTCTGGATCAGTCACCTTGCTAACCTTGCCGGTAGCATCGTATTGGATGGCAGTAGTCGCATCCTGGGATGAAGGAGTGCCATTGGAATTGGCACGAATCGTACGCGAAAGAACCCAGCCGCGTGGGTTATACACGAAATCAGTAATGACGCCGTTGACATCCGTTACACGAGTATTGCGCCCGTCTTCGTCATAAGCCGAATAGGTCGTGGTGTGTCCTAACGCGTTGGTTATCTGATAGAGATCACCAAGGCGATGACAAGCGCCACCGAGCGATCCGCATCCTGAAACGTCTGTGGATGGGTAATAGGCGTAGTTTGTGACATCAGAAACATCGGTACGAGGCTCGTCAACGCTAAGCAACAACCCGATGAGCGGACAATTTGTGCTGTTAACTGCTTCGCAGTAGCTGTAAACAGAGCGACGGACACCCGCCGGTGGTACGCCTGTGGTGGCGCAGGTTGAAGTCGTGGTAAGCGTCGGATCTATATCGCATCGCGACGTTACTTGTCCACGACTATTGTATGTCCACGCTTTTTCATTAATTAAAGTACCGCTGGCATTGGCAATGGTTTCAAGCAGTGGCACACGATTGACGATATCCCACGTGGTAGTAACCGTCCTCTGAGCACTTGAACCCGAAGCTTCAATGCGTTGATCTTGCAGACCATTGGCGTCGTAGGTGAACTTCGTAAAATGGGCATTAAAATCGATGGTCTGTTTAGGATAGCCATTCGCATCATAGTTCAAAGATGAAAAGGGATGACCACAGGCTGTTCCGCAATAATTGTGAGACGATGCGACAAGGTAGCGACCTTGTACAACCTCAGAATAATAC
>CAIKJM010000397.1 GCA_903827735.1 uncultured Rhodanobacter sp.
GATCTATGCGATCGAGAAGTGGCTTTTCCACGCGGTGATCGCCAAGCAGCTTGAGCAAGCTTTGGCCGACTTCACGCACGTATCGATCCTCCAGGCGAAACTTGGCGCGCGAGAAGGCAGCCTCCATGCGCTCGTCGCCATAGGGCTTGAGCACGTAGTCGATGGCGGCCGATTCGAAAGCGCGTACTGCATGCTGATCGAAGGCGGTGACAAAGACCGTGATCGGCATGCGCTCGATACCGATCGTCTCGATCACGCCCAGGCCATCGAGCCCGGGCATTTGGACATCCAGAAACACCACCTCCGGCTTGTCCCGCAGAATCGCTTCGACAGCGTCGAGCCCATTAGCAGCTTCCATGATTTCGCCGACGTCCGCATCGCCGTCCAACAGCTCGCGCAGCCGCTCGCGTGCCGGCGGCTCGTCGTCGACGACAAGAATGCGATAGGTCTGTCGATCATTCATCGCCAAGCGCCTCAGTCGTGTTCGCGGGTATCAAAACGCGCACGCGCGTGCCGCCACCGTCGCGTGAGCCGATATACAAACCCGCATCCCGCCCAGGATGAAGCATGGCGATGCGCTCCCGAGTAACGCCAAGTCCCAAACCCGCGTAATCGTCCGTCCAGTTATCACCTAACCCCACGCCATCGTCCTCGACGGTAAGGCACAACATCGCGCCCTCGATCGACGCGCGCACCCAGACGGTGCCGCCACCCGGTCGCGGCGCCAATCCATGCCGTACTGCGTTCTCGACCAGCGGCTGCAGGATCAGGCTCGGCACGAAAATAGGTTGTGCGGACGCGGGAACGTCGACGACGACCTGCAAGGTATCCCCGAAGCGCGTCTTCTGGATGGCAAGGTAGTGCCCGAGGAATTCCAGCTCCTCAGCAAGGCGTACCTGCTGCTGACGCCCAGACTCCAGCGACAGCCGCAGCAGATCGCCGAGCTGCTCGATCATGCCGCGCGCCAGCTTTGGCTGGCTTCCGACAAGCGACGAAATGGTATTGAGCGCGTTGAAAAGGAAGTGCGGATCGAGCTGCATGCGCAGCACATTCAGACGCGCTTCGGAGAAATTGCGCTCCAGCCGCTCCAGCCTCAGCTGCGACGCCAGATAGTGCTGGCTGTATTGCACCGCTTGCCAACCGCCGACCACGAGCAGGTAGACCAGGAGATCCCACAGCACGCCTCCTTTCATTGCCTCGCGTAAGGGGCCGAGGCCCATCGCCTCCGGCCACGCCATCACGCCGATGGCCACGTGAAGCAGCGCCGCGAGATAGCTGTAAACCAGGGTGGTCGGAAGGCCGATCGCGACATGCGCCGCAAGCCGCATCCTCACGTTGTTCACGGCGATGGGCAGGCGTCGATCCACGGCCACGATCAGCGGCACCAGCAAGCCCCAGGCCCACCAGTCCGCTAGCGAGCCGCGCAGAACAAACCACCATGCCGCGTTCGACGCAAGGCGCGGCACCGCGAAAACGACACCGACCGCCGTCCAGGCGAGTAGCGAGATAAGCGCCACACGCAGCCTGCTGAGGGAGCTTTTTTCCATGCGCAGAGTATGGTTGCTAATCACGCGCCGCGTCGTCCTCGCTTGGCCAAGCGATTGCTCGTTCCATTCGGCAAGCGCGCATCGATCGAATGGCCAACACCCGCCTGTGCGAATGCACGCGCGGTTCAAGCTGCCGAAGGATTCGAGGAATAGGTGATCGCCACGATGCGCCAGCCATCATCCGTCTTGACCAGTTGCCAGGTCTCGTCGCCGCGATTCTGTACCTTGCCGTCGATCACGAAGTCGAAGTGAAAATAGACCGATGCCACCGCGCCGTCGCTCGTGATGCGCACGTCCGTGTGGCGAGGGTCGAGATTTGCTGGCGTTTTCGATACGAAACTGGCGAAGTCCCGATAGCTGCCGACGTGAACCTTCGGCGTCGAGGGGTTCTTGGCGCGGGCGGCGGCGAACGCCTTGTCCGAAAGGACGGTGACCCAGGTGCTGCCGGGATCGAGAAAGAGTTTGGATACGCTGCCGCCATCGTGCGCGGCGACCGCACGGTGAAACGCGTCCATCACATGCTGAATGTCCGCCGCATCCTGCGGCGTCGTTCCGCTGACGCTGCTTGATCGGTCTGTCGCTACAGCATTGCCACAGAAGAGTAGAAGGATGGCGACATAGAAAATAAACTTTTTCACAAACACCCCGTTCGATGGACCCGTATGGCAACGCCGCAGAATAGGTCTTTATGAGGCCGGCGAGGATATACCTGTTACGAACCGGCTCAGATACAAGCCAAGGCGGTCGAGGGCCGATACCAAATGGATGCAGCGAATCGGCCGGCGCGTTGAAAATGCTGATCGCGTTTGTGCTGCCTGAAGAAATCATTGACTGCGCGAATTTCCCGCCTCGCCACGCGTCCGATCCGCTTCGCATCATGACGCAACACGCGCAACGAACACGACGCTAGGGTGCCCGCACTCAACTTGCGGTAAATACCCATGCAAAAGCGCTTTATTCGTTCGGTGTGCGCACTAAGCCTTTGCGGCGCCGCCTCGGCGTTCGCCTCGACCATCGCTCCGTTACCCATTCCACTGACGGCCGACTATTGGAATACCCACGGCAACGCCACGTTCACCACCAAGGAGGCCTTCCCGCAGGGCATGCTGCAGGTGACCTCCGAGAGCGAGGAAGGCTTTGCTGCGCTGAAAAACCAGCACTTCGACAACGGCACCATCGAGTTCGACATCAAGCCCGTGGGCGAGGAAATGCCCGGCATCCGCTTTCGCCAGAAAGACGGCGACAACGCCGAGATGCTGTACATCCGGGTCGGCCCAGACTGTCCGGCATCGCAGGACTGCCTGCAGTACGTACCCATCATCAAAGGCCGCGTGCTGTGGGACGTCTATCCACAATACCAAGCTTCGGCGCCTTTCCGCGAAAACGAGTGGAATCATCTGCGGCTGGTCATTTCGGGCAAACGCATGAACGTCTACGTGAATGGGCGTGCAGAACCTTCGCTACGCGTCGCGCATCTGGAAGGCGAAGCGAGTTCCGGAACCATCGCGCTCGAGGGCACCGCTTACTACGCCAACCTCACGCTTGCCCCTGGCGTAACCGCTGGTCTCGACCCCACGCCGATGGTGGATCCTGCTGCACATGACCGACGCTATCTCACCCGATGGGAGGGCAGCGATCCCGTATCGATGAGCAGCACGGACCATCTCGGTTTAACGGACATACCATCGTCCGGTGTGACGTGGTCGCCCGTCGTGCCGGACGACGGTGGTCTGATCAACCTCAGCCGATATCACGCCCCGACGCCCAAGCGCTCACCCCCGCAAGTAATCTGGCTGCGCACCACGGTGCAATCGGACCGCGAACGGGTTCGGCACGTGGCCATCGGGTGGCTGCGCGAGATATGGGTCTTCGCCAACAGCAAACCCGTGTTTTCCGGCAAGAACCTCTACAACGTCAAAGGCGGTCGCAAGCCGCCCGACGGTCGCCTGTCACTGCAGAACGACGGCTTCGATCTTCCCCTGCACAAAGGTACGAATGACATTGTCGTGGCCATCGACGGCAATACGCCCGATATGAGCGGCCGTTACGGCTGGGGCTTCATCATGAGAATGGATCGGGCGGCAGGTCTAAAAGAAAAATAGCGTCAGGAGTTCGCCAACCGAACTTTGCAAGTCGCCAGTCGTTCCCGTCATCAAACAACCGATTCCATCGCCTTGTTCCGGGTGGCTTCCGCCAGCCCACGTCAGAGGGAAACCTTCGTACCACTCGCTCGATTTAAACGTATAGCGCTGCGTTGAACCGCGTTCGCCGCGCTCTCTATTTCGGTGCAAATCGCGGTTGGCGGACAGAACGGCCAGGATTCTGCCGAGGGTGCCACCGCGGCGGCCCAATACAAGGCATGGAACGCGTCGAAAGACCCGAAGGCTATCGTGGCGGGCGAATAGGCGCGACAAGAGCGCTTTGAAAATGCACCAGAACGACCAGCTGGCATCGCGTGTATTTGCTAACTACCAGCAGACATTTCCACGCCGCAGGATTCAGGGCTGATCCACCGAATTCAGCCCCACCCGATGCTGCTTGCCCCATTCGCTTCGCTTCAGCAAAAAGTACACCCAGCCGAGCGTGGCGCCGCCGTGGCGCATCAGCTGGAACGAGAACGGCTCGATCACAGAAGCCAGTAGCGCCATGCCGAAACTCGACGTAGTGCTGTCGCCGCTCCAGCGACGGTACAGATGCACCGACCACGCCTGAAACGCCAGGTCGATGGCGATCTTGACCAGGATGATGATCAGCACGGGCAGCACGATGGTGAAACGCCCACCGAACAAAAACGCGAGCAGCAGGCCGAAGGCGGCGAGGCCGTAGAGCGGCTGCACGGTATCGAAGGCCTTGACCGGCAGCATCAGCGTGCCGAGCGTGCCGTAGCGACGGTTGCCGATCATGCTGCGGTACCAGTACTGCGTCTGCAGAAAGCCGGCGAACCAGCGCCGCCGCTGGCGCAGAAAACTCGGCAGCGTGCTGGGCGCATCGGTGCGCGCTTTCGCCGTGCCGATCACGCGCACGTCCCAACCCAGGCCGCGATCGAAAGAGTAGCGGCGCAGGCGGTGGATCAGTTCGTAATCTTCAACCAGACAATCCGGATCGAAGCCGCCGACGGTCAACACCGCTTCGCGCCTGAAGCACGCAAAGGCGCCGGAAATCAGCAGCAGGCTGTGCGCGCGCATCCAGGCGTAGCGCGAAACGAAATTGCGGATGTATTCGTAAGTCTGAAACCACTGGAAGAAGCGCCCGCTGAGTGTGCGACTGCACACCGGTGACAGCAGGCCCGCGGCAACTACCAGCTGCGGCAACGCGGCGAAGGCGTTGGCCATCGCCGCACACGCTTCCGGTTCGAGCAGGGTGTCGGCATCCACCGTCATCACTGTTTCGGTGGTCATCAGCAGCATCGCCGCGTTCAGCGCGCGCGCCTTGCCACCGTGCGGCACGCGCAGCCAGCGTATCGCGGGATAGAGCACACTCGGTTCGCTGAGCTTGCCTTCACCGGGATCGACCAAACCGAAACGGGTCGCGAGCAACTGCGCGGTGCCGTCGGTCGAACCGTCGTCGGCGATCACGATCTGTGTCGGCACACGGGTCTGGGCGAGCAGCGCTTTGAGCGTGATGGGCAAGACCGCCGCTTCGTTATGCGCGGCGACGATGACGCCGAGCGTAGGCGCCGGTCGGCTGATCGGCGCAGCCGGCAGCGGCCTCATCAGAGACAGCGATTTCCACGCCACGAACAGCAGCAGCGCCGTGTCGTAAATCACGTAGGCGATGCCGGTGGACCACGCGCCGACGCCGTGCAGAAAGAAGGCGCGCGCGAACAGCACCAGCCACAGCACCATCACGCCGCCGTGGATAAGCACGCTGATCGCCGGCGTGCGCACGGGCGAGATGCGCGGCGAGGCGAGCGCCAGCGCGCGATCAAGAGAACCGAGTGGCGTATCCATCAAACTTCGTCCGTTTCAATGTCGGCAACCCGGGTGAGTCGGTCTTGCCGACGTCGGATACCGCGAGGGTATTGGTGTGGGTGAGTCGACCGGGCAACCGACATTACGGCAGCATGCGCCCAAGTACCGGATGGCGGTCGATCCACTGGTGCTTGAGCGCGCCGAGAATATGCAGCGCCAGCACCACGTAAAGCGCGTAACCGCACCAGGTATGCAGCGTGCCAAGTTGCGTGTGTAGCCGATCCTTCAGTGCCGGGTCGAGATGCATCAGAAAACCCATGCGCGGCCATGGCACCAGCCCGAACAGATGCATTGGATGCGTGGCGGCCGCATCCCACGCCGAATCGTGCGCCCAACCCGACAGCGGCAGCGCAAAGATCAGCACGTACAGCGCTACGTGCGCGGCATGCGCTGAAGCCTTCTCCCAGCCAGGGAAAACATTCGGCAGCGGCGGAGGCCGGTGCGTCAGACGCCACAGCACCCTCAGAATCGCCAGTCCCAGCACGGTAATGCCGATGGACTTGTGTGTATCGATGACAAAGCGCACGTCGGCATCTGGCAGCACCGAGGTCGGCAAAAGCGAGGCCGCCAGCCCCAGCGCGATATTGGCGAGGATCAGCAATGCGATCGCCCAGTGCAAAAGCATCGCCACGCGGGTGTATTTCAGCGCGTCTTCGGGGATCGTGGCGATCGGCGTGGTCGATCCAGGCCGGGTATGCGGCACCGCTCGAAGGATGGCGCCTTTCGTGGGAGGGGAAGTTTTCACGACGATCTGCTGTGAGGGAGGCAAGGGATAGACGTTTGAAGACAGCGCACCGCAAAGGGTGCGCTGTCTTCACGAGGCTAGCTTATCCAGACCGGCGATAAACCGCTGCCTATACAGGACAAGCAGCGTATGAAAGCGGGGTGGCGTCATGACGCACCACCCACCCGAAAACCCTATTCGAGTAGCCCGAACGCACGCCTTTGTAGGTTGGGATGAGCGCAGCGAACCCCAACGCTAACCCACGCCCGTGTTGGGGTACGGGCCGATGATTCGGGCCGCCCTTCAGGCCACTCGCTGCGCGAATGTTCGTTACGGCGTCCCGCCTCCAAAGTCGCTTCGCTCACCCCAACCGACGAGCTTGCTTTAGCGATGCACCATCGGATCAACGTCACCGACGCTCGTCGGTTGACGTGCGCCGCGCGCGCTCAAGGTCGGTACGAGATTTATGACAGTTTGATTTCCGTCTGCCGCTTCAACCACAGCGGGGCCAACGGCGCCTTGCCCGTTGACCGGCCATGGCGCAAATCAAAGCTTCGCCGAGTCTTTCCACAGATCCGTGCCGCCGTCGGTCGCGTACTTGTCGATTTCGGCCAGTTCCTCGGCGGAGAAGTCGAGTGCGTGCACGGCGTCCAGCGAATTGTCCAACTGCTCGACGGTGCGCGCGCCGATCAGGGCCGAGGTCACGCGCGGATCGCGCAGCACCCAGGCGATAGCCATTTGCGCCAGGGTCTGGCCGCGGCGTTCGGCGATCGCATTGAGTGCGCGGATACGGGCGATATTTTTCTCGCTCAGCTGCTCCTTGCTCAGCGAGCCGTCGCGCGTGGCGCGCGCATCGGCAGGCACGCCGTTGAGATACTTCGACGTGAGCAGCCCCTGCGCCAGCGGCGAAAACGCGATGCAGCCGGTGCCGAGATCTTCCAGCGCGTCGAGCAGGCCGTCTTCGATCCAGCGGTTGAACATGGAATAGTTCGGCTGGTGGATGAAGAGCGGTACGCGCTCCTCGGCGAGTATGGCCGCCGCCTTGCGCGTGAGCTCGGGCGAATAGCTGGAAATACCGATATACAGCGCCTTGCCCTGGCGATGCATATGCGCCAGCGCACCCATAGTTTCTTCCAGCGGCGTGGTCGGATCGACGCGATGCGAATAGAAGATATCGACGTAGTCAAGGCCCATGCGCTTGAGCGACTGATCGAGGCTGGCGATCAGATATTTTCGGCTGCCGCCGATACCGCCGTAAGGGCCCGGCCACATATCCCAGCCGGCCTTGCTGGAGATGATCAGCTCATCGCGATACGGCGCCAGATCGGTCGCCATCACGCGACCGAAATTCTCCTCCGCCGAGCCGTAAGGCGGACCGTAGTTGTTGGCCAGATCGAAGTGCGTCACGCCGCGATCGAACGCGCGCCGCAGCATGGCGCGCCCGGTCTCGAACACGTCCGCGCCGCCAAAGTTCTGCCACAGCCCCAGCGAGATGGCCGGCAGGTCGATACCGCTGCGGCCACAGCGGCGGTAAGGCATCAGGTCGTCGTAGCGATTCGTCGCCGCTTGATAGGTCACGTGGTGTCTCCGCGGAATGAAGGGTAAGTGAGCCCCACATTTTAGCGGAGGCGCCATGAAGAGAGAGCCAAGCGAGGAGCTCTTCGCACGCGTGGCCGATGGTCTAGCAAGGCACTCTCGTCATGCCCTTTAGAGAACATACGCGCGAACGCCCCAGGGCTCACATCATTTCCCCTCACGACGACGACTGAACCTGCCGCCCCAGCAGATCAGCGCCAGCCTAGCTGTTGCTAAAGCACAGGACGGCTAGTGATCGGCATCGGCCCGCTCCATGAGCGTTTCACTCAAACGGCGCGTTTAGTTCTTCTCAGCGGGTGCCGCAGTTGCGATTTTCGGTTGCAAAGTGATACGCGTGTTGCCCTCGCCCGTCACCTGATAGGTCTGCGTGTTGTACGTGAGCTTGTCGGCATGCATATCGCTGTGCCCCTGCTGCCTCACGGTCGCCTGCCCGGTCAGAACAGCAACGCCAGTGACGTTGTCGTAGTCGAGCTGGGCTGCGTCACCGCTCATCGACAGCGGCGGCATCCGACGATTTCACTCGATTACTCCCCGATTAAATGTCGGCCGGTCGCGTCTGCTATGGATCAGCAACCAACCTACCGAATCCTCGACTAACCCGATACCGACAGCGACTCGATATAGGCGCGAATGCGATCCGCTTCCGCGCGGGTGACCGGGTTGTATACGATCATGCCCAGGTCGGGTCGACCGTCGACGGCGAAGGCGGAGAATTCGAGTTCCAGCAGCCCCAGCTTTTCGTGGTGCAGGCGCTTGAGGCCTTCACCATACGCGTTGACGTCGTTGGATAGCCACAGCGCCTCGAACTCGGGGCTGAGCCGGGACAGCTCTTGCACAAACTGGCCGATCTCCGCTGTCGCACCGGCACGCGCCGCGTCCGCGCGAAACGCGCCCACGACGAAACGAGCCACGCTCTGCCAGTCCTCCTGCGCGGCGCGCACGCGTGAATCGGCAAAGATCAATCGAAGAATATTTCGTTCGTTGGGGGCCAGCTTGCTGTAGTCGGTGAACAGCGCGGCGGCGGCGCGATTCCACGCCACGACATCCCACAGCGGCGTCTTGACGATGGCCGGGCTGACGTCCATCGCGTCGAGCACGCGCTGCAGGCGGGGCGTGACGCCCTCGGCGGCCTTATAGCGCACCTCGGGCGGATGGCCGAGGCCGAGCATAAACAAGTGCTCGCGCTCGGGCTCGGTCAGCATCAATCCCTTGGCGATGCGGTTGAGCACGTCGGCCGACGGCGCGCCGCCGCGGCCCTGCTCCAGCCACGC
>CAIKJM010000398.1 GCA_903827735.1 uncultured Rhodanobacter sp.
CAATTCGTCCTCCCACCGGCCGTCGAAGCAGGCAAGGTTTCGATCACCATTCGAATACCCTCAAAACACACCAAAACTCTGAGTCAGTACAAGGAAGATGGCTTCTTCGAACAGATTCTGGAAGACACCCATAACCTTAGCGACCATGACCGCGAGCTGCTGGATCTGCGCGCTAATCGCAACTATGCAGAATTTTTCAAGAAGGCGGTTTTGTATAAGAAGAACATCGTCGTCTCTGGCGCTACTGGCAGTGGCAAAACGACCTTTATGAAATCGCTGGTGCAGCACATTCCGGAGAATGAGCGGTTGGTAACCATCGAAGACGCGCGCGAGTTATTTATCGAGCAGCCCAACGTCGTGCACCTGCTCTACTCCAAGGGCGGCCAGAGCGCCAGCAACGTCACTGCTAAGAGCTGCATGGAAGCCTGTCTGCGCATGAAACCGGATCGGATCATCCTGGCCGAGTTGCGCGGTGACGAAGCGTTCTACTTCATCCGCAACTGCGCTTCGGGCCATCCCGGCTCCATCACCAGCTGCCATTCCGGAAATACCGAGCAAACCTGGGACCAACTCGGGCTGATGGTAAAAGCATCCAATGAAGGCGCCGGCCTGGAATTTGCCACCATCAAGCGCCTATTGATGATGACCATCGACATCATCGTGCACGTCAAGGCGCACGCTGGAAGTCGCTACATCACCGGTATCGACTTCAATCCAAATCGGCATCTATCGCGGGGGGCCGCATGACGAATATCTTGAATCCGGCAATGCAGAGGGCGTGTTCATGCTAACGGGATTGGAATTGATGTCATGCCCGAATCAGGCCGTGCCGGCTGAAGTCATGCATCACATTGTGCATGTCGAGTCCGGTTACAACCCGTTCGCCATCGGCGTCGTCGGCGGGCAACTGGTACGACAACCGCAAAACCTTGACGAAGCAATTGCTACCGCGCAAATGTTGGAAACCAAGGGCTACAACTACTCTCTTGGCGTATCGCAAGTAAACCGCAGCAATCTGGCGAAATATGGTCTCGATACCTATGCCAAAGCCTTCGATCCCTGCCTAAACCTATCGGTCGGTTCACGCATTCTCAACGAGTGCTATTACAGTTCGGGTGGCGATTGGGGAAAGGCTTTCAGTTGCTATTACTCCGGAGATTTTGTCACTGGTTTCCGTCAGGGCTATGTGCAAAAAATTTTCGCCTCAATGAACCAGAACGTGCCGTCCGACAGCGCCACAGCGGCGCCTATCCCGTTACAGGGGACCACAACAAGCGGCGCACGTCCGCTATCGCGCGCAGATATCGTCCGCGGGATACATGCACCGGACACACGGCAGGACACTCCCGCCTATCGCGTGTCTCTTCGCAGTAGCAGCGTTATCGATGCCGTCGCAGCACCGTTGGCCACTTCTGCGATAGCCGCTGCTGGTACGGGCGATCCCAAAATCACGGCAGCGGCAGCGACTGCGCCAACAGCGGCTCCGGCACCTGCTCCTACATCGGCCACGGCAGCCGAGGCGGCTGCTGCAAGTGAGGACATCTTCGTACCCAAAGTCAGCTATCTGGGCGATTCGCCAGCAGCTTCCCCCGAAACCAGCAAACAACCAAAAACCCCTGCAAACTCGGACATTACCCAAACCGCTGTGCACAAGCCAGCTGGCGATCCAAGCGACTTGCGCCAGCAAGGAGGCGACGATGCTTTCGTTTTTTAACTGGAACCGCTCCATTCGGGGCTCGGCGCGCAAATCGAATCGCTGCCAAGTGCTAGGCGAGCATAGGGCCATTAGTCTTTGCTCAACGGGCGGAAGTAATGGTCTCACCGTCAATTTTTTGTCGATAACAAATGCAGCCCCAATCGACGTGATAGGCGACGCTGTCGACGACAATTCAGGCATTAGCGATTTAGCTTTAAACAGGTCGACACTCTGTAAAGAACATGCTGGTCGGTCGACCGGCGCAGTACTCGCCACGCAGGCATCCTGCTGCTTGCTGGGAGGGCTCTCATCAGGGCCGAAGTATTACCTCGGGTCAGCGAGGTGTTTTGCAACAGCCGTAGCTGCGCGCAACGCGGCTATTTCTTAAGGGATGCGACGGCAGCCCGCATTCATTTGAATTTTTTAATAAAGGGAATCCAAGATGACAATCCAACTGCTTGCTGGCAATACCGAAATCGCCCAATCCATGCGTGCCCTTTTTAGTACTTTCCTCAAGGTGGCTGTGGTGGCATTGCTGCTGATGCCCTGCATGGCCTCCGCTCAGGATGCCTGCTCTGACATGACCAAATACATGGGCACCGTGCAAACTTTGCTGAAAGCTATCTCAATAGCGGTGGTCACCATTGCGGTGATTTTTTCGGGTTATCAAATCGCGTTCGCACATAAGCGGATTGCTGAGGTAGCCCCTGTGCTGATCGGCGCTGTGTTGATCGGTGCCGCCGGAGAGATTGCCAGCATGTTCATTACTGCGGGCACCTGCTGATCGCCGCTTCAAATAGTCATGCATAAGAACGCGTTATTCCGCGGCTGCACTCGCCCGCCCATGTTTTTGGGAGTGCCATACATGCCCTTTTTCATAGGTGTGGGCGGGTGTTTTTTGCTGGCTGTTTATTTCAGCTTTTTTATTCTTTTCCTCATCCCGGTGATCATCTTTGTCATGCGAACCATGGCCAAGCGCGACGAGATGATTTTCCGGCTGATTGGCCTGCGCCTTCAATTTCGAACGCGTGTAAGAAACCTGCAAGAGAACGATGGCATGTGGGTATTTACTCCCAACAGCTATCGCGGCCACAAACAGGAACCTTGATGCACCAACCCCGGCATTTGTGCCGGGGTATTCCCTTGTAAACCTATCGGTATCGAAACATGTTCAGTCCCGACACACCCATTAGCGAATTTCTACCGCTGTCCACGCATGTCTCGCCAACCGTGATCAAAACCACGGGGGGCGATTTCATGCTCAGCTGGCGGATGGGTGGCTTGCCCTTTGTCGGCCGCGACGAATGGGAGTTGGAACACAAGCACAACACCTTCAACCGCCTATTGCAGACATTACGCGCGCCGGACTTCGTCAACGTCGCATTCTGGGCGCACGATGTGCGCCGCCGACGCAAATTTACCGATCACAGCCATTTCCAGCACGCCTTCAACCAGCAGATGTCCGACGCCTATTACGGCGCTCTTTCCGAACAGAAGCTGATGCAGAACGAGTTGTACCTGACATTGCTCTATCGGCCTGTGGTCAGCGGCAAGCGACTCGCCGAAAAATCTGCCGATGTCAGCCAGTTGCAGGCCGAGCAGGAACAGGCCGTCAATACCATCTTGGAGCTGGCCGGCAACGTCGAGGCGGTTCTCAAGGATTACGCGCCCTACCGCATGGGCATGTATGAAGCCGCCAACGGCGTGGTGTTTTCCGAGACGCTGGAATTTTTTGGCTATCTTCTAAATCGCGTCGACGAGCCCGTGCCGGTACTGAATGCGCCGATCTACCGCTATCTGGCGATCAGCAAGCAACGCTTTTCGGCCAAGACCGGCGACTACGTGGTCACCACGCCCACCGGGGTCAACCATTTCGGCGCCCTGCTCAACCTGAAGGAATTTGCCGACGGCAGCTATCCGGGCATCCTAAACGGGCTCAAATACCTCGATTTCGAATACGTCATCACCCATTCGTTTACTCCGAAAGGACGGCACGACGCGCTCAAGGCACTGGAGCGCACCAAGGGCATGATGGTCTCCTCCGGCGACAAGTCCTTCAGCCAGATCGCCGAACTCGACCACGCGATGGATCAACTGGCTTCGGGCAACTTCGTGCTGGGCGAATATCATTTCAGCATTGCCGTCTATGCACCGGATCAGGCCACGCTGTCACAGCAGATCGCGGCCACCCGGGCAGAGCTCTCCAACGCTGGCTTTGTCACGGTGAAAGAGGATATAGCAGTGGCTGCCGCGTTCTACGCGCAGTTTCCAGGCAACTGGAAATACCGCACCCGGCTAGCCAACCTCAGCTCGCTCAACTTTCTGGGGCTATCGCCGCTGCATAACTTTGCTGCCGGCAAGAAGGACAACAATCCATGGGGCGAGTGTGTCACCACCCTGCAGGCCACCAACGGCCAGCCGTATTTCTTCAACTTCCATGCTACCCACCCATCGGAGAACTCCCTCGGCGAAAAAGCCATCGCAAACACCATGGTGATCGGCAAGTCGGGTACCGGTAAGACCGCGCTGATCAATTTTCTGCTCAGTCAGGTGCAAAAGCTCAAGCCCACGCCAACGATCTTTTTCTTCGACAAGGATCGCGGCGCGGAAATTTTCGTGCGTGCGTGCGGCGGCAACTATTTGGCTCTGGAAAACGGTAAGCCAACCGGATTCAATCCCTTCCAGTGCGAGTACACCGAAGCCAACGTGCAATTCCTGTCCGACCTCGTCAAGGTAATGGCCGGCAAGAGCGTCTACTCCTCCCGCGAAGAGGAAGATATCTTCCGCGCGGTGGAAAGCATGCTGGACACACCGATGCATCTACGCAACATCACCAATTTCATGAAGAGCCTGCCCAACATGGGCGACGACGGCATCTACGTGCGCATGAAAAAGTGGACCGTGGGCAATTCACTCGGCTGGGTGTTCGATAACCCCGTGGACACCATCGACCTTTCCAAAGCCAACATCATCGGCTTCGACTACACCGATCTCATTGAAAACCCCGAAGTGCGCGTGCCAGTCATCAACTACCTGCTGCATCGGCTGGAGGAGCTGATCGACGGCCGGCCGCTCATTTATGTCATGGACGAATTTTGGAAGATCCTCGACGGCAAGGGCGGCCTGAAAGAGTTCGCCAAAAACAAACAAAAGACCATCCGTAAGCAGAACGGTCTGGGCATCTTCGCCACGCAAAGCCCTGAAGACGCGCTGGCCAGCGACATCGCCGCGTCGCTGATCGAGCAGACGGCCACCATGATCCTCTTGCCCAATCCCAACGCCAGCCGCGACGACTATATCGATGGCCTCAAGCTTACCGAAGCCGAGTACGCTGTCGTCGTCGCCCTGGACGAGCGCTCGCGCTGTTTTCTGGTCAAACAAGGGCACGCTGCAGCAGTCTGCCAACTTAACCTGCGCGGCATGGACGACGCGCTGGCGGTGATCTCGGCATCCACCGACAACATCGAAATTATGCATCAGGTGTTGGCTGAACGCGCCGAGGCCGAGGGCGTCACCGTCGATAAGCTTACACCGGAACAATGGCTCAGTACTTTCTACGAAAAGCGTAAGGGTAGCGGCAAAAAACCTCCATCCTCGTCCCAACCACGGCGCCCGTCCCGTTCGGCGGCAATCTAATACGGCCTGCAAAACCGTTAAGGAGAATATGCCATGCAAAGCTCACTAACTCATCGTTCCGCCGCGCGCCGTATGCGCAATTCTGGCATCGCCATCGCGCTAGCCGGCAGTCTTGGTGTAGGTGCTGTCCATGCACAATGGGCGGTTGTTGACGCTGGTGCTATTGCTCAAGAAACCATATCGGCAACCAACGCAGTATCCACCGCCGCAAATACGTTGAGCACCGTTACGAACACATTGAACACCGTGACCCAACTCACGTCTACTATCAGCACCATCGCTTCAAATCCTCTCGCTGCCCTGATCCCCAGCAACAGCAACATGAGTGAGTTGAGCACAGACCAGATCAATTCGTTGATAAGCGCGAAGTGCCCCGTGATCTCGAACGGCAGCAACATTGTGGTCAGCGCACTTTCGTCAGCAGTTCAAAGCTTGGATCCCAATTCCAGCATAGCGGCTCAGCAGCAGAGAATTTGCTCGAATACAGTCTTCGTTCAAGCCGATGAGTACAACGCCACCGTGGATCTCTATAAACAAATGCCGCAGCTACATACGAACGTGGCCACACTGCAAGGCATGATGCAGCAGCTCAATGGTGTGATGGGCAACTCTAGCTCAGCGGCAGCGCAAGCCAACACTTTTACGGCAGCAGAGCAGGACCAGATCGCCCAGTGGACCACACGCGTGCAGATGGATAAAAACATTATCGACACGCTGAATCAGCAACAGTCGATTCTGGCTGCGGTCAGCATGAACGCTCAGCCTGATTTGTTGGGCACTTCGGTCCAGGCGGGCGCACTTGCTTTGGCTTTCAAACCAAAGGATCAGTAACGCAAATAATTTATGTGGTGGCTAGCATTTGGTGGTTTCAGCGCCTAATGCCGGCCACCATGCCCAGAATCATCTGCCGCTCAACAGCGGACGCGCACAACCGCTACACCGAGTAAGAGCAGGGGCTATTTATGAATCTCGTTTTTTACCTATTGGTTTACCAGTACATCAATAGTTCCATCAATTCGTTCATGACTACCCTAAGTCTTGGCGTAGTAGGAGTTGCCGGTGGAGTAGCGCTGGTGCTGGTAACGATCTGGATCATGATTCAGGGCTTCCGCATTGTGACTGGCCAATCGCGCGAGCCGATGATGGGCTTTCTCGTCAACAGCATGCGGGTCGTATTCATCGTCAGCACCGCTACTACCCTGGGGGTGTTCGGCTCAACCCTGCACGATCTTTTTACCGGTGAGTTGCAAACTGATCTCAACCAGTTATTCACTGGCAGCAATGCGACCTTCGAGAGCACAATCGATCAAAACCTCGCCTACACCGTGGCCGCTGAGGCAGCTATCGACGCGATTCAGACGGCTCCCGGTGATGACGCCAGTGTGGCAGCCAAATCCCGCGCTGCGGATTTCGCAATCTTCGGCACCGCTAGCCCTCCGATGGCCGCCGGTGCCATGATGCTTATGTTCAACCTTGCGCTTGCTTTATTTATTGGCCTTGGACCCATCTTCATACTTTGCCTGTTATTCGAGCAGACCAAACCACTATTTCAGAAGTGGCTGCTCTATGGCATCGGCACGCTGTTCGCTATGGCCATGCTGAGCTTTATATCGGGCATCGTTCTAAGCGTAACGCTAAAGGCAGCCGAAGCCTTGTGGGCAGCGAGCACTATCGATGGCCTGATAGGAGCCACCAGCGAGGGCCTCACCACCCAATCGATGGAACAGGGTGGCATTGGCCTGCTTATGACCATGCTCATTATCTCCGCCCCGCCCATGGCCGCCCAGTTCTTCAACGGCACCCTGGGCAGCTTCATGGCTTACTCTGCCTTCAGCGGCGCGGGCGCACGGCCTGGCCCGCAGGGGCAGCCGGCGGGGTCGTATGCCTATGGCGGCGGCGGACAGGGACCGGCTCAGGCGAATGCGGGCCAGTCCCAAGTTGGAAATCAAACTGGGACTGGCGGTTTAAACAACCCCGGCATTGTCCAGCCCCGTCAAACGGCAGGCGCCGAGCCAGGCATCCGCACAAGCCCGCAGTATGGCAATGCCCCTACAGTTCCCCCGCCGAGCAATCAAGCGCCATGAGCCACGGCAATATAAAAGCTTTGCTACTTTGCGGATTGCTACTGATCGCCGGTAAGTTGCATGCCCAACAGCCTGGCGTGGATTGTGCCCCCGTTCAAGGCCAGGGCTGGTCGGGATGTGCTCCGATCAACCCGTCGCAACCATCGCCCCAGGGACAACAACCCCAAGCACCGCAACCGCCGCCCATGCGCTGGACTGACCACTATGGCGCTATTGCAACCGATGAGCCGCGAGGTGCAATGGGTGCGGCGACAGATATGCCGAGCAAAATAAGCGCCGAAAATGCAGCTATATCGGATTGCAAAGCAAAAGGAGGCATGAATTGCACTATGCAAATCTGGTATATCAATCAATGTGTGGCACTGGTAGTCGGCGGGAGAATCTTCAATGTAAATCCCGGAGCTACTGTCGCTCAAGCGACCGAGAAAGGCATGCAAATGTGCAAGCCTGCAGCGAATGATTGCCACGTTTACTATTCCGCATGCAGTCTACCCGTGCGCATTCAATAGCTATGCTCACTACGGATCAGCTAGTTTCGCTAGATAACATCACCGGCAGTCGACATGCCAGTTGCACTCGTTTGAACGCGTCAAGCCGCCGCCTACCCCGTCATCCGCATAGACCCTCCATTTGGCGATGCCTGCCTCTGATTGCTATGGTCTTGGGCCCGTGCGGAGCCATTTCCGCCTGCTCAGCGAGCAATTCCACGCCAACGTCGCAGAGCGCCCCGGCAGCTCCGGCGCAGTCCGTATCGGCTGCCGTTCCGCAAGGTGAAACGTCCTCTGCCTCACTCAATCAAGTGTTGAAGAAGGACATGGCTTACGCCGACGCGCGCAAGGCGCTACTTGCGCAAGGCTGGGCGCCGGAGAAAGATTTGCAATGCAAGGCCAATGTCGGCGCAAACGAGGCGCTGTGCAAAAGCACGCCGGATCTGACGGTATGCCGAATATGCGACGACATTCCGGAGCTGAGCGCCTACAGCGACGAAGGCGGTGCAGTCATGCACTTCACTCATGCCGGACACC
Source organism: uncultured Rhodanobacter sp. (assembly GCA_903827735.1). GTDB lineage: Bacteria > Pseudomonadota > Gammaproteobacteria > Xanthomonadales > Rhodanobacteraceae > Rhodanobacter. Next base: position 8,442 of record CAIKJM010000398.1, read on the forward strand.
GCTTGACGATAGATGCGTCCGGCTCGATCAGCGACTGGAAGATGTCCGGCAAGGATTCACGTTTGAGTATCTCGGATTGGCAAACAACCAAGTGACAAGAGAGCGGAAGTTTGGGTATCGAAACTCTCAACCCTTAAACGACATGCACACGGAGAAAGAGCATGAGCAATCTTTTGGGCGATCTGATTAGCCGGGGCGAAGGCGGATACAACTCTTTCAATCGCGGCAATGCGGGCGATGCTGGCGGCCAGACCATCGACTTCTCACAGATGACGTTAGGTCAAGTGCAGGCTGAACAGCATTTGGGGCGCAACGACCCGAATCGGCTCTTCGCCGTGGGCAAGTACCAGATCATTCCGGACACGATGGATGATGCGGTCAAGCGCTTAAAGCTCGACCCAGATCAGAAGTTTACGCCGGCGTTGCAGGAACGCATTTTTGCCGACTACCTCATTGCCGGGAAACGACCCGCCATCGAGGCATATATTAAGGGGGAGCCGGGTGCGACGCTGCATGCGGCGCAGAAAACCGCATGCCAGGAATGGGCGAGCGTGGCAGATCCGGATACCGGCAAGTCTTACGCTCCCTACCTCACGCACGGCAATAACCATTCTTCGATCACTAGCGAGCAGGTTGCTGGCGCGCTCAATATCATGCGCGCGGAATATCTGGCCGACATTGCCAAGGGCATGAAACCGGAAGAGGCGTGGAAAGCGGTAACGAATTCCGGCCCGAATCACGATCAAACGAAAAACACACCGACCCAAGCATCGCATCGCGCTGCGCATGGTCACGCCGCCGAAAATCTCCTAACTGAGGGCACGCACAGTCCCTGCGTAAGCGAGCTGCAAGCCCATCTGGCCAAGCTCGGCTACAAAGACGGCCATGGCCATGCCTTAAAAGCCGACGGCGCGTTCGGCATCGATACCCGCCACGCGGTGGAACGCTTCCAGCACGATCATCACCTAACCGTGGACGGCATTGCCGGACCGAAGACGCTGGAAGCCATTCACCACGCGCAGGCCAAGCATGCCGCGCCCAGCCTCGCCGACCAGAAAAACCCCGACCACGCGCTGTACGAGCAGGCGCGTGTTGCCGTGCATCACCTCGATGCCAGCATGGGCCGCACCTCCGACAAGCAAAGCGACCAGCTGGCCGCCTCGCTGGCGGTGGCCGCCAAGCTCGAGCGCATGACCTCGATCGACACCGTCGTGCTCAGCGAGGACGGCTCGCGCGCCTTCGCCGTGCAGGGCCGGCCGGATTCGCCGCAGCGGCAGATCGCGCATGTGCCGACGGCCGAGGCGGTGAACACCCCCATCGACAAGAGCAGCGCGGCAGCGCACGCGGTGAACCAGCAGCAGGCGCAGCAGCAGCCGACGCAGCCATTTGTCCCAGCGCAGGCGCAGTCCGCCCCGGCCATGGCGCGATAGGCCCGATTACATGCACGCGGTTGCGCCGCCCCGGATGAGGATCAGCCGCGCTCGCGAGGGCGCGGCCAATGCGTCGCTTCTGTGGATCGTCATCGGCCAAAGCTGCGACACCCACCAATCCGACCATCGACGACAACCCAACACAAAACGCCTTTGACATAGCCACCGCCGATGCCGTCCAGAGCGCTACCGCTGACACAGACGTCGCCGCAGGTAAGTCTCGCGCCCGCGCATTCGCCCTCTTCGGTACTGCCAGCCAGTCCATGGAGCAGGGCGGCATTGTGAACAAACGCATCGGAAGAATCAAAGGGGTCAGAGACATTATTCGACGAAGTGACAATCGAAACGCAGTTTCGGCGAACTGCAACAGTCAGACCGCGTGGTCGCACCTCAAAACTTTGCCGATTTCATAATGTCTCTGACCCCTTTGTTCGCGCCAAGGACCCCGGCGCTGTCACACGCACGCTAACCAGCTCCAACCAGGATCCGCAGGGTACGAACATTCCAACCAAGACCATTGATCGAGGCTGATATGAAGTTGATCCTGCTTTCCTATCTACTTTTTGGTCTGCTGCTCTCTACGATGTCTCATGCCCAGACAGCATGCCCTCCAGGCATGGAAGAATATGGCGCAGGTGTATGCGGTTACAGCCAATCCGAGGAGTCCGCGCAACAAGCCCCTCAACAACAGTTCCCTCAAAAACAAGCACCCCCGACACGATGGGCTACTCGTTGGGGGGCCGTCGCAACTGATGGGCCAGGGGGACATCTTGGCGCGGTAACAGACTTATCTAGTAAAAGCGAAGCTGAGAGAGCTGCGATAGCCGATTGCCGAGCTAAAGGTGGATTGCAATGTGCCGTCGAAATCTCATACGACAACGAATGTGCAGCAATGGCGGTGGGGGACAAGATACACAATGTCACTGCAGACGTTACTTTGGATAAAGCAATTCAATCCAGCATTAAAACTTGCAGGGAAGCCGACACCAATTGCCATGTCTACTACACCGCCTGCAGCCTACCCGCGCGGATTCAATAGATATGACGTCAGTCAAGCAATGACGATGGATAAGACCAACGACGGGATTAATGGTCGGGCGAGAGCATTCTAACTAGAAAGGGGTCAGAGACATTATTCGTCACGCGCACGCTAACCAGTTCCAACCAGGATCCGCAGGGTACGAACATTC
>CAIKJM010000399.1 GCA_903827735.1 uncultured Rhodanobacter sp.
CTGGCGCTGTCCGAATCGATCGACCTGCACGACATCGCACCCGAGCTGGTGCCGGTGCGCTCGACCCTGATCGGCTTTCCGTCCGACCGGCTGGTGCCGCTGTCTGATCTGTGCGAGCTGCAGACTCGCCTGCATGGGGCGGCCACGCTGGAGGTGGTCGATTCGCCCTACGGCCACGACGCGTTCTTGAAGGAACCCGAACAGCTGGCGCCTCTGCTGCGCGGCGCGCTGACTTAATCGCTGCGGGCTGATCGCGTCAAACCCTTCTTTCTTTAGACACACATAAAAACGGTTTCGGAGATTTCCATGAGCAAATGCGCCCCCTGTACCACCGCGGTCCGTGCCGGCATCGAAACCGATACCCAGCACGGTGCCGTGGTGCCTGCGCTGCATCTGTCGAGCAACTACAGCTTCGAGGGTTTTGGCCGCAAGCGCGCCTACGACTATTCGCGCAGCGGCAACCCGACCCGCGATCTGCTGGGCAATGCGCTGGCCGAGCTGGAGCAGGGCGCCGGTGCGGTGGTCACGTCCAGCGGGATGTCCGCCGTGGCGCTGGTGCTGGAGCTGGTGCCGGCCGGTGGCCACGTGCTGGCGGCGCACGACTGCTATGGCGGCACCTGGCGCCTGCTCGATGCGTGGGAGAAAAAAGGCCGTTTCACGGTGGACTTTGTCGACCTGACGGACAGCACTGCGCTGGCCGCCGGCCTCGCCAAGAAGCCGGCGCTGGTGTGGGTGGAGACGCCGTCCAATCCGCTACTGCGCATCACCGATATCCGTCACGTGGCGCAGGCTACGCACGCCGCCGGCGCGCTGCTGGTGGTCGACAACACGTTTCTTTCGCCCGCGCTGCAGCAGCCGCTGCTGCTCGGTGCGGACGTGGTCGTGCATTCGACCACCAAATACATCAACGGCCACAGCGACGTGGTCGGTGGTGCGGCAGTAGCCAAGGACGCGGCCGTCTACGATCAGCTGAAATGGTGGGCCAACTGCAACGGCCTCACCGGTGCGCCGTTCGACAGCTACTTGACCTTGCGCGGCCTGCGCACGCTGGCCGTCCGTCTGCGTCAGCACCAGGAAAACGCCGAGCGCATCGCCAGCCATCTGGACGGCCATGCGGCCGTACGCAAGGTCTATTACCCGGGCCTGAAAAACCACGTGGGCCACGCGCTCGCATCGCGCCAGCAGCAGGGTTTCGGCGCCATGCTCAGCTTCGAACTGGAAGGCGACGTGAGCCAGATCGAGGCCTTCGTCAACGGGCTGGAATATTTCTCGCTGGCCGAATCGCTGGGCGGCGTCGAGAGCCTGGTCGCGCATCCTGCCTCGATGACGCATGCGTCGATGGCCCCCGAGGCTCGCCACGCTGCCGGCATTGCCGACAGTCTGCTGCGCCTCTCGGTCGGTATCGAGGACGGCGACGATCTGCTGCGCGATATCGATGCCGGGCTGACCCGCGCACATGCGCTGGCAGCCAAAACCGCCCGGGCTGCCGCTGCCGGCCGGGTCCACGCATGAGTTCGGCGGTCGTCGCGCCTGCCGCC
>CAIKJM010000400.1 GCA_903827735.1 uncultured Rhodanobacter sp.
CCGCTTTCAGCGTCAGCAGGCGCGCCTGTTCGATCGCCATGCGCAGGTCGGCCACGATGTCCTTGTTGCCGCCCAGCTCGATCAGCGGCTTGCCGAAGGCCACGCGCGCGCTGGCGCGCTCGCACAGCAACGACAGCGCCCTCTCGGAGGCGCCAATTGCGCGCATGCAGTGATGAATACGGCCCGGCCCAAGGCGGCCCTGCGCGATCTCGAAACCGCGGCCGGTGCCGAGTATCACGTGATCCAGCGGCAGCCGCACGTCGGTAAAGCTGACCTCGCCATGGCCGGACGGCTCATCATAGGCATGGAACACCGGCAGCATGCGCTCGACCCTGACGCCCGGCGCATCGAGCGGGCACACCACCATCGTGTGCCGCTGGTGCGGCGGCGCATCGGGGTGACTCAGACCCATGAAAATCACCACGCGGCAGTGCGGATGACCGATGCCGGTGGACCACCACTTGCGCCCGTTCAGCACGATGTGATCGCCGTCGATCGTCGCCGTCGCCTGCATATTGGTGGCGTCGGACGAGGCCACGTCCGGCTCGGTCATGCAGAACGCGGAGCGGATCTCGCCGTCGAGCAAGGGCTTCAGCCAGCGCGACTTGTGCATGTCCGAGCCGTAGCGCAGCAGCACTTCCATATTGCCGGTGTCCGGCGCGTTGCAGTTGAAGATTTCCGGCGCGATAAACGAGTGGCCCATGATCTCGGCCAGCGGCGCGTAGTCGACGTTGCTGAGGCCGGCGCCGTACTCGGGCTCGGACAAAAACAGGTTCCACAGCCCGGCCGCCTTCGCCTTGGCCTTCAGCGTTTCCATCACCGCCGGCTGGTGCCAGGTGCGCCAGTCGCCGCTGCCCGTGAGCTCGTCGGCCACGATTTTTTCGGCGGGGTCGATTTCGTCGCGCATGAAGCGGTTGAGCGTTTCCGCCAGCGCGCGCGAACGTTCGGAATGAGCGAAATCCATCGAGCTTCTCCTGCGGGTATGCCGTGGTTATTGCCCAAGCGTACGCCGGTCGGCGTCAATCAGTGACATGAATATCTTTTATATCTACCCATCAGCTAAGCTAATATGCAGGATCGTGCAGCGCAGCATATTGATTGGACTGAAGCTCGCCTATGAACCGCCCTGACTTGCGCATGGATCTGAATCTTTTCCGCGTGCTGGACGCCATCCATACGCATGGCGGCATCAGCGCGGCGGCGCGGGCGCTGCACCTGACCCAGCCGGCGATTACTCATTCGCTCAACCGCCTGCGTGAATTGTTTGGCGATCCGCTGTTCGTGCGCCAGGGCAACCGAGTGGTGCCGACGCACAAGGCGCGCAGCGTCATGGCCGAAGTGCAGCTGCACCTGCGCGGCCTGCAGGCCACCACGCAGATGCACGCGAGCTTTCGCGCCGACGAACTGGACATGACCTTCACCGTCGGCTTTCGCGACGTACTGGAGTCCATCGTGTTTCCGCCGCTGCTGGCGAAGATGGCCAAGCTCGCGCCGCACGCGCATATCGTCAGCCGGCGCATCGCCGCCGCGGATGTCGATCGCGAATTGAGCGCCGGCACGATCGATCTGGTAGTGGATCGGCGGCTGCAGGCCGGGCCGCGGTGGAGCAGCCGACACCTGCTGGACGAGTCGCTGGTAGTCGGCATGCGCGCGAAGCACCCGCTGGCAGGCGGCGCGTTGCGGCGTAGCGACTATCTCAGCGCACGCCACGTGGCGGTTTCCCAGCTCGGTGAGGCCGTGCCGCTGGACGTGCTGCTGGCGCAGGACGGTCGAGCGCGCGATATCCAGCTGGTCTGCCAACATTATTTCTCCGCCTGCCAGGTCGCCGCGTCCAGCGACCTGCTGCTGACCATGCCCCGCTCGTACGCCGACTGCTTTTCACAGCTGCTGCCGATCGTGGTGCAGCCGCTGCCGATCAAGCTGAAGCCGATTCCGATTCTTGCCTACTGGCACCCGTCGAAGAACGACGACCGCGCCCACGAATGGTTCCGCCAGCTGGTGTTCGAGATCATCGGCACTGCGCCGGAATTCAACGATCGCTGAGCCTTAGCGCTCGCCGACCATACCGATCCGAACTCGCTTGCCTAGAGGCGCGAGCGGCTCGGTAAACCGGGTGACGCTTACGAACCGCTGCCGTTTTTTGGCGGCAGCGGTTTGCCGTCCTTGGTTTGCACCGGCTGCAGCGGTTCGACGGTGACGTGACCGTGCCAGTCTTCGAAAACATCGGCCGCTTTTTTGTCGATCTGTACGGCGAGCGTCGTTGTCTGCGGACAAGCCATCGCCTGGTCGGGCCCTATCGTGCTGCCCGCCAGCTGCGCGGCATCAAACATACCCTGCATGCAATAACTCGATCCGATGCCCTTACTGCGCAGCATCTGCATGCCGTCACGGTAGCGCGCTTCCGCGCGTGTGGCGGCGGTCGCATCAGCGTAGGTCGGCTGCAAATCGTGCAGCAGTTTTCCGGACTCGGCGCGCTCGCGCGCAGACAGGTGCGCGCGCAGCTCGACATAAGCCTGATAGAAGCGCTCGGTGTGCCGCTCGGCCGCCAGCGCCAGCCACGCCAGGGCAAGTGGGCGATTCACCGGCTGGTGGTCACCATTAAGCGCCATCACACCCAACACATATTGCGCAGGCTTGCTGGCCCAGGATGCCGCCGTGTGGAAAAACCTCTGCGCCTCGCCGTAGTTCTTCTCGCCGTAGCTTTGCGAAGCGAGGCAGTAGTAGTAATCGGCGGGCAGAAATTTTTCCAGGCCAATGATGCAGCGCGTGTCGGCCAGCTGTTTGTCGGTCGGCGGCGGCTGGTCGATTGCCTGTGCGCGCGTCGCGCCTATCAGGCCAAATGCCAGCAGCCCGGTGACCAGAGTCGTGCCAACAAACCCGACCGCTTTACTTCCATATCTGCGCCACATCGCTTTACTCCGTTTGTCGTTGTTTTATCGAGCTCCGATGATATGGAAGCACGATGACGCTTTGAAATTCCAGCATCGGGTGACCACGGCATTCGAAAAGCGCAAGACGTGCAGCGCAAGCTTTGCCGTGCGTGATGGAAAGCCTTGCGCCGGGCCTGAAGCCGCGAGGCACCGTCGAAACTTATTGCGTTCATTGCGCTAATCTTCATCGGCACGAACGTCGGGAGGAAGACATCTGCGATGAAACTCGGTACTGCCACGATGCTTGCTATGGCCGCTTTGACCCTATGGCCGCCCGTTTCGACTGCCCAGTCGGCGCCGTATAGCGAGAACGCGGCCCTGTTCGTGGCCGAACATCTCGACGTGCTGTCCATCCCCAGTTCGATCTATGCACGCAGGAAACCCGGCGCGAATACATTGAAGGATTACGGTTTCGCCGATTTCGAAAAGATCGATGGCGGCGTCCGAACCATCGATCAGGAAAGGCACTGGCTTTTTGGTATTCGGATCGTCGAAGACAACGGCGGCATCAAGGTGCTTTGCATACAGGACGGGCCACGGATAGACATGAGCTCTCCGAGTCAGACCACCGTCGAGGTCAAGCTTGGCCGTGACGGGCTATTCCATGGCACCGGCCGTTTTCCGCAAAGCGACCAGTGTCCGCCGTTTCAACGCTGAAGATGGTCAGACGCGCAGATACGCGCGCGCATTAGCGTCACACCAACAGTCGTTCGCACACCGCCTGGTAGATCGCCGGAAGCTGCTCCAGCTCATGCACCGCCACGCATTCGTCGACCTTGTGGATCGTCGCGTTGACCGGACCGATCTCCACCACTTCGGTACCCAGCAACGCAATAAAGCGACCATCGGAGGTGCCTCCGCCGGTGCTCTGATCGGGATCGATCTGGCAAAGATCGCGGCATACGGCGACGACGGTTTCGCGCAGCTTTCCGCCGGGCGGCGTGAGAAACGGCTGACCCGACAGCTGCCAGTCGATATGGAAATCCAGGCCGTGCTTGCGCAGGATCGCCTCGCTGCGTGCCCGCAGGTCTTCGGCGCGACTGGCGGTGCTGTAGCGGAAGTTGAACAGCGCGGTCAGCGTGCCCGGGATCACGTTGTTGGCGCCGGTGCCCGCATTGAGGTTGGATACCTGCATCGAGGTCGGTGGAAAGTCGGCGTTGCCTTCGTCCCAGCGCTCGGCCGCCAGCTCGGCGAGCGCCGGGCCGAAGGCATGAATCGGATTGAGCGCTTTTTCAGGGTAGGCCACGTGACCCTGAATACCGCGCACCGTCAGCGTCGCCGACAGCGAACCACGGCGACCCACGCGGATCAGATCGCCCAGCCTTTCCTTGGCTGACGGCTCGCCCACCACACAGAATTCGATGCGCTCGTCATTTACACGAAAGTGCTCGATCACTTTGCGCACGCCGTCGATGGCTACGCCTTCTTCGTCGCTGGTGATCAGCAGGCCGACGCGGCCGGAGTGATCCGTATGTGCACTGACAAACTGCTCAAGCGCTACCACCATGGCCGCCACCGAGCCTTTCATATCGGCGGCACCACGGCCGTATAGACGGCCATTCGTTATCGTTGGTTCGAATGGCGGATTTTGCCAGGACGCCTCCGGACCGCTGGGAACGACGTCGGTATGACCGAGAAACATCAGCGTCGGGCCGGAGTCATTCGAACCGCGATGCGTGGCCCAGAGATTGTCGACGTTGCCGTAGCGCAGGTGTTCCACTCTGAAACCGACGCGCGCCAGCCGCTCGGCGATAAGCGCCTGGCAGCCGGCATCGTCCGGCGTGACCGAGCGGCGGCGTATGAGTTCGCAGGTGAGGTCCAGCACGTCGCTCATGGTCGGTTGCTCATCTTGCACAGGTCAGTGTTTCGCTTTGCCCTTGCCGAGCAGGCGCTCGTAGCTACCACCGGTAAAACCGACCGCTACATGGCCATCGGGCGTGACCGTGATCGGCTGGCGCAGAATTTCGGGGTGTTCGCGGATCAGCAGCGTCCACTCCGGGTCGCTGCCGGGGTTGCGCCGTTGCTGCAGCAGGCCTTTCCAGCCGGTTCCGCTGCGATCGACCAGCGCATCCCAGCCGCCGAGCAAAGCGGCCCACGCTTTAAGCGCCTCAGGCTCGGGCCGCTCACGCTGCAAATCGACGAAGCGGTAATCCGGCCCGAAGCGATCGAGCCA
>CAIKJM010000401.1 GCA_903827735.1 uncultured Rhodanobacter sp.
CCTAAAAGCTCGACCAGTCGTAGCTCGCATGGGGAGAGGTCATAACCCCGTCGTTGCGAGATTACGAACGCGAGCGGGCCGAGGTGCCAGGCACGACGTTCGAGTTCGACTAGCTCGCCGCTCGCCAGGTCCTCTTCGACGAGATGTCTCGGCATATGCCCCCAGCCTAGCCCGGCCCTGAGTAGATCACGCTTAGCACCGAGATCGTTGACCAGCCACTGGCGCTTGCCGGCCACGCCCTGCTGGGTCTTTTCTGCCTTGGGCTGGTTATCGGTCACGACAATCTGGACATGCCGACCGAATTCATCCACCGGTATCGGTCTCGAAGTCGAAGCCAGCGGATGAGATTGCGCACACAGCGTCACCATCTCTGCCTCACACAGCCAGTGGCGTTCCACGGCATCCGAGCTCACCTCCGGCACATTCTGAACGGTAACGGCCAGCGCGCAAATCTTTTCAAACACCAGTCTCTCGCCACCCTGCATGGTCGTAATGCGGAGGTTGATCGCGGCGGTGGGAAACTCTGCTTGCAGCGTCCGCAAGGCTTCGATCAGTTGGGCGCGCGGAAAGTAGACATCAACCGCCACCGAGAGCTGGGGTGCCCCCGTTCGGGCGATCGAGCCGGCACGCGTCTTCATTTCTTCAGTGCGTGAGATCACCGCCCGCGCGTCCGGCAGGAGGCTACGCCCCGCAGCGGTGAGCTGCGCCTTGCGGGTGTCGCGATCGAACAACTCGACATCGAAGGCGCTTTCCAGCGCCTTGATCGCATGGCTGATGGCCGACTGCGCGCGGCTGAGTTTCCGCGCCGCACCCGAGAAGCTTCCCTGATCGCATACCTCCACGAACGCACGCAGCTGGTTGATGGTGACGTTATCGAGCAAGCTCATCCAATAAATAGATCGAATTAAGCAATTTTTCGTCAATTGTACTAATTGGTCAAGCGACCCATCTTTGTTAGGACTTTAAACGCGTAACAAAGGATGCATGACATGAACAGACTTAATGGAAAGACCGCCGTAATCACTGGCGGCGCCACAGGTATCGGCCGCGCTGCCGCAAAGCGCTTCATTGAAGAGGGCGCCTTTGTCTTCATTTTTGGTCGCCGGCAGGACGCGCTCGACGCCACCGTTGCCGACCTCGGGCCCCACGCTCGAGCGGTGAAGGGGTCGATATCGGATGAGGCCGACCTCGACCGACTTTATGCGGCGGTGAAGGCCGAGCGCGGCACCCTCGACATCGTCTTCGCCAATGCCGGAACGGGTAGCCCGCTTGCCCTCGGTCAGATCACCGCTGAGCACATCGATGAAACCTTCGACACCAACGTGAAGGGCACGATCTTCACGGTCCAGAAAGCGCTGCCGCTGATGGGCGAGGGCGGTTCAATCATTCTGACCGGATCGAGCGCTGGCACCACGGGCGCCCCGGGCTTTACCGCTTACAGCGCGAGCAAGGCGGCTGTGCGCAACCTCGCGAAGACTTGGGCGGAGGACCTGAAGGGCACCGGTATCCGGGTGAACGTACTTTCGCCCGGGGCGACGGCGACCGAACTGGCGAAGGAGGCGTTGGGCGAAGAGGGCCAGAAGGCCTATGGCGCGCTGACACCGCTCCAGCGCATGGCCGACCCGTCGGAGATCGCCGCGGCGGCTGCTTTTCTCGCCTCGTCGGACAGCAGCTTCATGACCGCTAGCGAGCTCGCCGTCGACGGCGGCCTAGCACAACTCTGATGGTCTACGCCTGCGCGGTCACTCGTTTCCTATCCGGAGCCCGCAGCGCGCACTCAACAATGAAATGCAAAAAAGGAAAAGCCGATGAACAACCATAGTGAACAAAAATTGGCGGGAAAGATTGCCGTCATTACCGGCGGAAGTAGCGGGATCGGTCTGGCCACAGCCAAGCGGTTCGTGCAAGAAGGTGCGCACGTGGTTATCACGGGCCGACGAGAGAAAGAGCTAAAGGATGCCGCAGCCCTCATCGGGAGTAACGTAACGACGGTGGTAGGCGACGTGTCTCGCCTGGACGATCTGGATCAGCTCTACGCAGTCGTGAAAGAGAAACATGGCCACATCGACATTCTCTTCGCGAACGCGGGCGCCGGGACAATCGCGCCGCTTGAGGTAGCTACCGAGGCCCATTTCGACCAGACCTTCGACGTGAACGTCAAAGGCATGTTCTTTTCGGTTCAGAAGGCCCTTCCTCTTTTCAAAGACGGCGGCTCGATCATCCTGACTTCTTCGGTCTCGAACGTGCTGGGACTCCCGGGGTTCAGCGCCTACGCCGCGAGCAAGGCGGCTGTGCGCAACTTCGCACGCGCCTGGACCCTGGAACTGAAAGACCGAAAGATCCGCGTGAATTCGCTGAGCCCCGGGCCCATCGATACCCCAGCCCTAGAGACGACGACGGGCCTTACAGCTAAACAGGCCAAGGAAGCAGCCGCCCAGTTTGCCACGCAGGTCCCCATGGGTCGCAGAGGCGTGCCCGATGAAATCGCCTCTGCCGTTGCGTTCCTCGCCTCCGATGAAAGTACCTACATCACGGGTATAGATCTCGCCGTCGACGGTGGTATGGCGCAGGTCTGATCTCGACGCGGTCCCACCGCTGACCTCCACTGTGGGGCCACGCTTATCCAATCACAAAGGAGATTCCCATGTACGACCAATCCACACTTTCCGAGCTGATCCGTTTCGCATGCGTTGATGCAGGCGCCATCGTCATTGACGTTTACCCGGGTGATGGCGACTGGACCCGAAGATTCTCGGACATCGTCGGTCCCGAGGGGCAGGTCTACAGCTTTGTACCGGCTGAAGTCGCCCACTTCAAAAACGATCCGCTCGGCAGCATGCGTAAGCTGGCAAGGGAGCCAGGTAGGGAGAACGTCGAAGCCGCCTCAGCAGACCTCGTGGCTATGCGGGAGGTCACGCAACCGGCGGATGTTTTGTGGTTGCATTTGTTCTATCACGACCTGCACACCGACCTGATACAGGCTAAGGGCGCGACGGCGACTGACTTCAATCGAGCTGTCTACGATCGGCTAAAACCTGGTGGCTCGTATGTCATCATCGACCATGCGGCCGCCGTCGGGGCGGGCACGAACGATGCCCGGTCGCTGCATCGAATCGAACCCGCATCCGTGCGTAAAGAGGTAGAAGCAGCCGGTTTCGTACTGGCCGCGGAGAGCAGCATGCTCACGAACAAGGACGATTCGCATTCGATTAAGGTGTTCGATTCCTCCATCAAAGGCGACACCGATCGCTTTATCTATCGGTTTGTGAAGCCCTGAGAAGTTTCGGATTTGTCGGTGCAGTCGGCTAGCAGGGGGCAGTTTCTTGCACGCTCAGAGGCAGCTTGTTGGTTGTCGCGGAGGCGGTTTGTCGTTGTTAGACAAAGGTTTCTTGGCTGCATTCAAGAAACGCGACAAAGAGGGCGACCAGTTGAGACGGCCACGGCGGACATCAGCCAGCTCACAGGCCCATCCTTTATTTCGCATAATGTATATTATGTCAAATTAAGAAATGACCGACGCCGGGTCACAGCCCGACCTGGTCGCCGTCAAAACCAACGTCCTGCAATCACCTCGCTATTTGCTTGTTAGCCACGCTGGTGCGCCCCCAGTGTTTGGCGGCATAAAGCTCGGCGTCGGCGGCGATGTCCATCTCTTTCCAGGTTTTGGTGCGGTTCGATGACTGGCGGATGCAGAGACCGCTCGGTAGTTTCTGTGGCGATCAATGGGTTCATTTGTTGAATGAGCAGTATGAATTCTTCGCCACCGACGCGAGCGAGTATGTCGTTTGCACGAACATGATGTTTTAGCGCCTCTGCAACCGCGGCCAGAACACGATCGCCGCCATCGTGACCCCAGCGAAGTCCCCATCCACCTGGCTCGGCTCAGCCAAGTACTGTTGCCCCTGCTCCCAAATTACGCGTCGATTGAGAACACCCATCAAGGGATCGCTGCTTGCGTAGCGGATCATCTCCTCGTCCAGTCGCAGGTAACAAAATCCACAAATAATGGTGAGACAGATTCCAATACGTCACTGCAGCGACCAGGCGTTGCATTTCCGGACGAGCAGCGCAGGCAGTCTATATCTGTCCGCGCACCGCCCTCGCCTGTCGCTCATCGGGGTACGTCCTTTGGCGACGATGGGCATTCGGTACGATTAGCGCCGAGTCCGTGCGCTTGCGATCTTTCTTTCACGCACGACGGCCGAACCGCTATTTTTCCGGTGGGAGTTATCGGCTTACCGACTGTCGTTGCCCAGTGTCCAGTACATCCAGCGACGAAGTCGGTCCGAACCGGGCGCCGATAAAGATCGGTGAGCCCGATGGGTGACTACCACCGCGGTTGATCGCTCAGGTAGGTAACAATTTCGACGCGCCGGTTCGGCTGCAAGCATTGGATCACTGAACTGCGGCTCCCGTTTGAACACTGCACGATCGGGTCCTGACTGCCGAGCCCTTCGGCGCGGATTTTTTCTGCAGGAAGGCCCTGAGCGACCAGTTCAGCCTTCACGGCATCAGCGCGCTGTTGCGACAGATTGAAGTTATAAGCGTCCGTGCCGAGCCTATCGGTATATCCACGTACTTCCACATGCCCGAACGGATTGGCCCGCAGGCGCGCGGCAATCTGCGCAATGTCGGCGAGGCCCTGGGGCCGAATGTCATTGACGCTGCCCTTGTCGAAGGGGAAAAGCGCATCGGCGGAGAGCCGCTCCACCCGCGGCGGCGGAGGTGCCGGCGGGGGTGGGGCAACGACCACTTCTTGGTAGGGCGCTGGCTCGCCCACTACCGGTGCCCATACACCCGGGGTCCACACGTAAGCGCCATGCGCCCACCGCCAATAGCCCGAATGCCAAACCATTCCATGGCGCGGAGGAGGAAGCCTTTCGTAGTGATACACGGGCGGCGGCACCACCACGATCTGTGCACTCGAGATCGTCGGAGCCAGCAACGCAGTTGCACCGGCCAGTTGGGCTGCGAACGTCAGGAGTTTTCGTTTCATAGGCATCATATGCGGGGCTCGTGAAATTCAAAAATGTTGCAGCCATCTCGACACCCACGGGCAAAGCCTGGACATCGAAGCGCCAACAGTCGCACTCAACGAAGGCGTCGGCCGCAGGGTTGACCGTGATTAATGAAACTCAGCGCGGGCATTTAGCATCCGTTGCGATTTTCTCAGCGCGCGCTGCCTCGCCTACGGCCACCACTGACTGTATCGAGCAAATTGTCATGGCCGCGTGCACTCAAACGGCGCCCGTCGGTGGACATCGCTGTATTTAAGTTGACGATGTAAATGGTCTTTAAACGCCTAATGGAGGGACGTCAGAGCGCGGCGATAGCCGAAGCCGCTGATGATCGCGCCACCATCGCTAACCTTCTTTGCGATCACCGGGAAAACGGGCAATGGCCTGCTGCGCTGCCTCTTCCAGCGAGGTCACCACTTGGTTCACGCCCGGATCGGGTGGCATGATTTCCGGCAGCGATAAAAGCTGGGGCAGCATAACGGCGAGAATGCAGGCGTCGGGAAAGCGGCGGCGCATTTCGCTGGCCACAACCGCACTGCTGTCACGCTCCTTGGTCGGCGAGGCGCTGACGATATAGACCATCGACACACCGTCGCGCGTGACTTCCGGCGGCGGATCGGCCTCGAGCGCTTCGATATCGCTGATCGACAAGTGTCTGGCGTCGATATGCAGATCCTGAAGGATACGGGCGAGAATTTCCGTCGCGAGATCGTCGCCGATATTTCCCAATCCAATACACAGCACCACGGAACGCGGCGCGACAACCAGCGGACCTTGCCAACGGCCGCTGACGCTTTCGCGTTGCCTGCGCAATTCCTGGCCCAGGCTCACGCCCTCGAGCACCGATGCATTGCGACGCCAGCGCGAAGGCCGACGTGCACGGCTGCCCAGCGATTCGATCACACGCAGGATGGCGGTGCGCACGATGACCTGCTGCGCTGGGCTGATCAGGCCGTTGACCAGATCGATACGGGTCAGCTGCAGCGCCGGTAGCAGTACGACGTCGCAATAGGCGGCGAAGGACTTGCGCTTGAGAAACACGCGCGCGCTGGCGATGATTTCATCCGAGTCACCGGACAACGCGCGCTGATAAAAATGCTGCGGCATGGTGAGCGCGGGCAAATCGCCGAGCAGAATATCCAGCAGGTTAAGCGCCTTGACGTGGCGCCCGGCAACCACCAGACAAAGCGTCAGCGGCGTCGACATGATCAGCCCGACCGGCCCCCACAGCCAGCTCCAGAAAATCGCCGCGACCACGACGGCCAGCGGCGAAAGGCCGGTCGTATGGCCATACAGCTGCGGCTCGACCAGCTGCCCGGCGACGGTTTCCACGATCACGTAGAGCCCGATCGTCATGAGCGCCAGCGACCAGCCGGGATCGACGGCCGCTGCCAGCAAAGTGGCAAGAAACGCTGCAAGCCAGACGCCGACGTAAGGCACAAAGCGCAGCACGGCGGTCAGCGACGCCCATAGCGGCGCATTGGGTACGCCGATGATGACCAGCCCCAGCCAGATCACCACGCCGACGCCGAAGTTCACCGAGAACTGCGAGACAAAAAAGCGCGACAGCCGTTCGCCGGCATCGTTGATCGCCTCGGTTGTGGTGCGAAGATCTGCCCCGCCCGCCAAACGGATGAAACGATCGCGCAACGATTCGTGTTCCAGCAGCACGAAGATCAGCACGACCAGTACGATGCCCGCCGTCTGCAGCGGCGGCCAGATCGACGAAAAAATTCGAGTGACGACGCCCATCGAGCTGGGCGGTGGCGTGTGTATTTCCACCGGCACCACGGTGGTCGATGTCTTCAGGGTTTGCAGTGAGTCGACTGGTGTGTTCGGCTGCTCTTCCGTGTGGTCGCCGAACTGGCTCATCACCCGACTCACCTGATCCTGCACCGCTTCCAGACGACCGGCGGTCAGCTTGCTCACGGCCTGGACCTTGGAATGCATGGTCTCCTGATATTGCGGGAGGCTGCTGGCCATATGGGCAACTTGCGAACA
>CAIKJM010000402.1 GCA_903827735.1 uncultured Rhodanobacter sp.
CCATCGAGTGCAGTTCGGGTGCATAGGGCCTATTCGTATCAACCGTTCAAGCACTCCAGTTGCGAGCCGTAGTTCCGATACCTGCGACACCCGCATCAAGAGTCACCGTTCAACGGCGACATGAAACCAAAGTGCATCGTGATCGGTCCTTATGGTGGGCATGCACTGGAGGATGAATTGAGCAAGTCCTACGAAATCGCGCGACGACAGGCTGAGCAGCAAAAGCCGCTTGTGCCGCCGAAGACCAAGGCGCCCAAGGCGCAGCGTCAGGCTAAGCCTGCCAGCCGCCGGCCGCGTGCGCGAGAATCCGAGGTCGCAAGCTAGCGCTCTGGCGCCGATCGCCGTCCACGCGCCCTGCCTCGCTAGGCGCAGATGCTGCGATTGCATTCGGTGAAACCTTGATCTGAGTCCTTAACCTCAGACCTTGAACGCTGGCTGGTCCGCAACCATCTTTAATGTCGCGGAAACGACAAGTACCAGGTGAATCGATGGCAACCGGTTGGGCACGTGAAGGCGCGGTGCTGGAACAAATCGACGCGACGGTCGCCGACGCGGTATCACGCGCGCGGAGCAGTCTGCCGTCTGGCCCAAGCCAGAGTCATTGTTCGGAATGCGGCGAAGCAATACCCATTGGACGTCAACGCGCCATACCGGGTGTGCGCTTCTGCGTGAGCTGCCAAGCGGCGCGCGACGCTGAGGGAGACAGCTTCAGTGGTTTTAACCGGCGCGGCAGCAAGGATAGTCAGCTGCGCTGATGATGAGCGCGCGGCAACGCGATCACGCGGCATCTTCGCTGCAGGCTATAGCGCTCAGTCGAGCGTGACGCGACTATCGCGCGGCTAATCTCACGCGAACCGAAACATCCATACGCTGAAAGTCGTCCGTTGCGCCAATATAGTCACCGGTGACGGGCATGATCTGTCGGTTGAAGCGCGCGAATGCGACAGGAACGAGTTGACTGGCGCCGACGCGTTGATTCGAAGGATCGAAAGCAATCCAACCGGCGCCGGGTAAATACACTTCCGCCCAGGCATGAGTCGAGCCTGCGTCCTCGTCCTTCTGGTCCGGATCGAAAAGATAGCCCGACACCGCGCGTGCGCCGAATCCCAGGTGGCGCGCCGCTTCAATAAAAAGGGCGGCAATGTCGCGGCACGATCCACTGCCCAGTTCCAGCGTCTGCGCAGGCGACTGCGTTCCCTCCTCGTCACGAACTCGATAGCGAACGCTTCCAAGAACTCCGGAGTTGAGGCTCTTGAGCAAGGACAAGCTGTCAGTCTGAAGTGCCAGCACAAAGCCACGCGCCCAGGCACCCACCGTTGGTCCGCCTGGGGTCAGCCAGTCGGGCTGTGCAAGGGCGCCAAGATCGACAACGTCGTCGAGCGAGTAAGCGAACGGATAGCTGTGAGCATCCGGCGATATCGCAAAGATCGGCCATTCTGGCGCCGTGTGGTCGACCACCGCTTCACTGATGATGGTCAATTCGCTGGCTTGGTCAGCAAAGGTCGCGGTCGCGATCAGATTGCCGAATACGTCCGCGCTCCAAGTGATATCTGCTGGCGGCACACATTCCAATGACCGACGCACCGTAAAGAGTTCGCCGCTGTCGCGCGGCGTGATGATGAGTCGGTGCGGCTGCAACACGATCGCCCGCGCATACTGATAGCGGGTGCGATGCTTGATGGTCAGTTGCATGGAACGCTATCGCCTTCGGTTTAAGGGGAACACGGAAAGCGGTTGCTCGTCGGCCCAGCAATCAATCCCGAACGTTCGCGGTCGATTCGAGATTGGAATTCGTAGACCTGGAATTGACGTTCGCCTGAAGTCATTTCCAGAAATGCCGACTCGAATCGAGAATAGCCTCGGTCGCTTTTTTCAGATGCACCACACCGTTTGATGGTAAGCCATCACGTCGATGTCGGTGTTATGCGAATCCGGCGAAGCCGCCGACTCACTCTGCGCGATGGTCGATTGCCGGTGCTGCCTTGTTGCCGCATGGCGCGCCGACATGCGCTGTATTCTCATCAACAGGGCCTTAAACGGCGATGCATTCTGGCCCTGCTCTAGCGATGATCAAGCAAGCTTAGGATCAACGGAACGATAGCGCCAAGGGCGTTTGCCGACGCCCGGGTTTTTTCCATCACCCTGGCGCCTTCGATCGCATTGACCAGCAATTGGGCCAGTAATTCGGCCGACAAGTCGCAGCGCACCTGGCCGTCATGCTGGGCGCGTTTTAGGGCCTCCGCAAAAACCGCGTGCAGCTCATTGAATATCGCCCGCGTCTCTCTCAAAACGAGCGGGTCGTGGTCAGCCAACTCGAGCGTCGAATTGGTGGCGAAGCAGCCCATACGGCTCTTGCGCGCGCCACGACTCATCATTGACGTAATCGCGCGGTCGATCCCGCCGCGCGCCGTGGGCTCGGCGTCCAAGATGCCGCGTACCGTATCGATCAACCAGACGCGGTATCGGGCAAGCGCAGCAAGATACAGCTGGTGTTTACAACCGAAGCTGGCATAGATGCTCGGCTTTTCCACGCCAAGCGCCGAGGTCAGCATCCCCATCGAGGTGCCGCGATACCCGTGATCCCAAAACAGGGTCAGTGCCTGC
>CAIKJM010000403.1 GCA_903827735.1 uncultured Rhodanobacter sp.
CGACCGTTCGTCCGATAAAGACGTGTGTTAGACAGTCAAAAAAAACGGCCCGAGGGCCGTTTCTTTTCTCAAACTTCTGGCCGCCTTATTCGCCGGCACCGTCGTTCTTGAAGGCATCCGGCGCGGAGCCGAAATCGCCGTTGGCCTCGGCGGCCATATAAGCATAGGCCGCATACACGGCGACGTTTTGTGCGAGTTCCTTCGGATCGATCTTGTCCAATGTGTCGTTGGCGTTGTGGTGGTAATCGAAGTATGTAGTGCCATCCTGGGTCAGCGACAGCGCAGCCATGCCCTTGGCATGCATCTGCGAGAGATCGGAGCCACCGCCACCCGGGCGCTTTTCGTCGTAGGCCACGCCAAGCGGCGCCAGCACACCGGCGATTTGTGCGATCGCGGCGCGTGCTTCTGGCTTGACGCTGGCGCTCATGCGCCAGACCGGGCCGGAGCCGAAGTCGGATTCGGTGCCGAGCTGATGATTGGCGACATCGTTAGCATGCTTGTTGGCATAGGCAATGCCGCCGTACAAACCCATCTCCTCGTTGGCAAACGCGATCACGCGCACCGTACGGTCCGGCCGCTGCGGCAGGTCGTGGATCAGCTTGCCGGCAGCCATCGCAATGGCCACGCCGGCACCATCGTCGATGGCGCCGGTACCCAAATCCCAGGAATCCAGATGACCGCCGATGTCGACGATCTGCTTGGGATGCTTGCGGCCGGTGATCTCGCCAATCACGTTGGCGCCGGTGAATGTGCCAGTGATGCCGCAGTCCAGATCGAGCCGCACGCTGACCGGCTTGCCGTAGGCAAGCACGCGTTCGAGCTGATCGGCATCAATATTGGACAGGGCTGCCGCGGGAATCGCCTGCGACGGGTCCTTGAAGAGGGTGACGCCGGTATGCGGCGTACGGCTGTGCTCGTCGGTGCCAGCCGAGCGCAGGATGAAGCCGGCAGCACCCTTGCTCGATGCGATAGCCGGGCCGCCGGTGCGGATCGCCGAGCCGATGCCGTAATCGTGTCCGTCCTTCTGCCGGGTCATGCGGAAGCCGATATAGACGATCTTGCCTTTCACGCTGGCCGGATCGGCTGCTTTCAGCGCGTCGAGGCTGTCGAACTTCACGACTTCTGCGGTGAGGCCGCCCGCCGGCGTACCGGCCGAAAAGCCAAGCGCAGTCAGCGCCAGCGGCTGCGGAAACGGCGCCACGATGGCGCCGTGTTCGCTGCGCCGCTGCCACAGCGGATAGCTCACCGCTTCGGTGTAGACCTTGTCGTAGCCGAGCTCCTTGAACTTCGCTATCGCCCAGGCGCGGCCGCGCTCGTCGTTAACGCCGCCAGCAATGCGCGGGCCGACTTCGGTGGTGAGCGAGCTGACGATCTTGTAGCCGGTGTCGTCGGTGAGCGCCCTGTCGCGCAGCTGTTCGGCCGTCTTTACGGCCGCGTCGGGAATGCGGGTATCGGCGGCACGGGCATGGCCAATGCCGGCGAGCAGCAGGCTGACGGCGAGAAGCGAGAGGGGCAAGCGGCGCATGACGGGATTCCTGATGGC
>CAIKJM010000404.1 GCA_903827735.1 uncultured Rhodanobacter sp.
GTTACCGTCAAGTAGGACGCGTATCCACACATTTTATCGCTTCTGTAAATCACTATCCGAGAATCTATGAAAACTGCACTTGTGACTGGCATTTCTGGTCAAGATGGAGCTTACCTGGCCGAGCTGCTCCTGCAGAAAGGCTATACGGTCTACGGCACCTATCGACGGACGAGCTCCGTCAATTTCTGGCGGATCGAGGAACTCGGCATCGAGAAAAACCCCAACCTGCGTCTGGTTGAGTTCGATCTTACCGACATGGGTTCGGCGATTCGTCTGCTTCAGGAAACCGGCGCAACCGAGGTTTACAACCTCGCAGCGCAGAGCTTCGTCGGTGTTTCTTTCGATCAGCCTGGCCTGACGGCGCAGATTTCCGGTATCGGTGCATTGCATCTGCTGGAGGCCATCCGCATCGTCAATCCCAAGATCCGGTTCTACCAAGCCTCGACGTCCGAGATGTTCGGCAAGGTTCAGGCCGTTCCCCAGAAGGAAGACACGCCGTTCTATCCGCGTAGCCCCTATGGCGTTGCCAAGCTGTATGCGCACTGGATTACCGTGAACTATCGCGAATCGTACGGTATTTTTGGCTGCAGCGGCATTCTCTTCAATCACGAATCTCCGCTGCGCGGGCGCGAGTTTGTGACGCGCAAAATCACCGATACCGTGGCCAAGATCAAACTCGGCCTCACCGAGCGCTTGGAGCTAGGCAACCTGGATGCCAAGCGCGATTGGGGGTTTGCCAAGGATTACGTCGACGGCATGTGGCGCATGCTACAGGCCGACGAACCCGATACGTTTGTGTTGGCCACCAACCGTACCGAAACCGTGCGGGACTTCGTCACCATGGCGTTCAAAGCCGCTGATATCTTCATTGATTGGAAAGGTGAAGACCAGGCGGAGTGTGGTGTCTGCCGCGAAACCGGCCGAACGCTGGTCGTCATCAACCCTAAATTCCATCGTCCTGCTGAAGTGGATCTGCTCATTGGTGATCCAGCCAAGGCCAAGGCCAAGCTCGGCTGGGCGCCCAAGACCGAGCTGGAAGATCTCTGCCAGATGATGGTGGCTGCGGACCTGAAGCGGAATGAACGTGGCCAGTCTTTCTGAGCGAACGCGTCCACTGGCGCTAGTGACCGGCAGCGAGGGATTTACCGGACACTACGTCACGGCTGAGTTGAGGTCCGCCGGGTACGATGTGGTGGGCGTGTCTCACCAGGCATCCGAGGGTGTGCTGGCGGCGGATCTTTGCGATCGCGAGGCCATGCTCAGTGTGGTTGATGCAACGCAACCGGATGTCGTGGTGCATTTGGCCGCTATTGCGTTTGTCGCCCACGGCGACGCGGACGCCATCTATCGAACCAACATTGTAGGTACCCGCAATCTGCTTGATGCGCTGGCGCAGTCGGCACGGCGTCCGCGCGCCGTGTTGCTTACGAGCAGCGCCAATGTCTACGGCAACAGCGCGACGGAAATACTGACCGAGGACGTGACTCCACAGCCCGCGAATGACTACGCCGTCAGCAAGCTGGCGATGGAGTATATGGCCTCGCTCTGGAAAGATCGCCTGCCCATCATTCTTACCAGACCGTTCAACTACACCGGTGTCGGGCAGTCGGAGAAGTTCCTTCTACCCAAGATCGTGAATCATTTTCGCCGTGGGGCAAAGGTTATAGAGCTTGGCAACATCGACGTCGCCCGAGATTTTCAGGACGTGCGCTTTGTCGTAAACGCCTACCGTCGATTGCTGGAAGCAGATGCCATTGGCCAAACGGTCAACCTCTGTTCCGGC
This sequence comes from uncultured Rhodanobacter sp., assembly GCA_903827735.1. GTDB lineage: Bacteria > Pseudomonadota > Gammaproteobacteria > Xanthomonadales > Rhodanobacteraceae > Rhodanobacter. Next base: position 1,784 of record CAIKJM010000404.1, read on the forward strand.
AAGGCGCATACGCTCACCGAGGCGATCCGGATGATGGAAGACATCGCCGGATACGAGATTGAGGTTCGCGTGAACCCGGCCTTTGTGAGAGAGGGCGAAGTCGCCCGCCTCACGGGCTCCAACCAGAAGCTGGCGGAACTGATCGGGCCACTGGATGTAATTCCGCTGCGGCAGACCTTGCAGTGGATGTACGAAACGGCCGATAGCGTCTAGCGAAATCGCTGCGCAGGAGAAGTACAAGTGGCACTTAAAAGCTTCAAGGCGTACGACATCCGTGGTCGCCTCCCCGACGAATTGAACGAAGACATGGCCGAGCGTATCGGTCGTGCCTATGCCGAAGTGGTGGGGCTGGGCACGGTCGTGGTCGGCTACGACATTCGTGAAGCCAGTCCCGCGCTTGCGCAGTCCTTGACGCGCGGACTGACGCTTGCCGGTTGCGATGTCATCGACATTGGTCTTTGTGGCACGGAAGAAGTCTATTTTCAGACCTTCCACCGCGGCGTAGCCGGCGGCATCATGGTGACCGCAAGCCACAATCCCATGGACTACAACGGCATGAAGCTGGTGCGCGAGGGCGCCCGGCCGATCAGTGGCGATACCGGCCTTCGCGATATCGAACGCCTGGTCGAAAGCGGCAATTACACCGACAGCGCACAGCCTGGGCGCGTCAGCGTCGACCACGACAAATCGGCTTATATACAGCATCTGCTCGGTTACATTGATGTTTCGGCGCTCCGCCCTTTGAAAGTCGTCGTCAATGCGGGTAATGGCTGCGCGGGTCCGATCATCGATCTGCTGGCCCCGCATCTGCCATTCGAGTTCATCAAGGTAAACCACGAACCGGACGGGACCTTTCCCAACGGCATTCCCAACCCGCTTCTACCCGAAAACCGCTCCGCGACCGCCGACGCTGTGCGCCAACACGGTGCAGACCTGGGTCTTGCATGGGATGGCGATTTCGACCGCTGCTTTTTCTTCGATGCCAACGGTGAATTCGTCGAAGGCTATTACATCGTCGGCCTGCTGGCGGCCCAGATTCTCGAAAAGAACCCCGGCGCCAAGATCATCCACGATCCCCGGCTGACCTGGAACACCATCGAGATGGTCCAGCAGGCCGGTGGCGTCGCCGTTCAGAGCAAAACCGGGCATGCCTTCATCAAGGAACGCATGCGCAGCGAGGACGCGGTTTACGGCGGCGAGATGAGCGCACACCACTACTTCCGCGATTTTGCCTATTGCGATTCCGGCATGATCCCCTGGCTGCTGCTGGTCGAACGCATTTCGCTTACGGGCATTCCCTTGGTCACTATGCTGGAGCAGCAGATAGCGGCATTCCCGTGCAGTGGTGAAATCAATTTTGTTGTCACCGACGCCAAGTCAGCTGTCGAACGCGTCATGGAACATTTTCGCGCCCAAAATCCAGTCGTCGATATGACCGACGGCATAAGCGCGGATTTTGGCGACTGGCGCTTCAATTTACGTTCGTCTAACACGGAACCTCTCTTGCGGCTAAATGTTGAATCGCGCTTCAACTACGACCTAATGCTGTTGAAAACGTTGGAGGTTCGCCAGGTTATAAGCAAAAGCTAAAGGCTCTGGGTGAGAGCTAGGGTTTTAATTGCGCTTCACCCAGCTTGACCTTCTTCAAAAGAGGCGTTACTCATGCACGTATGACCGCGCGGCCAAATGGGAACACCGAAAATGGGAAAAAATCTCAGTTGGGCCATCCTGATTCCTCTCGGGCTTTGCATGATTGGCTGCCGCCAAGGATATCTCGATGGTTCCAGCGCTGAAGCGCCCACAATTACAGCCACAGAAAGAGTCCACGTCTCTCTCTGGATCCAGCAGATAGGAAAGCCCTGGCTGACAAATCACGGAGAGCTCTTGAGTTTGAAAGTGAAGCTCACTAACACCGGAACAGAAAAACTGGAGTCAACAGGGTCAAACCCAGTAAATCTTGGAGAAATACTCGTTAATGCCGACGGATCTGTCGCCAATCACGATTACGGTAGGAACAAGCTGCCTAAAAAGCTCGAAGCAGGAAAAACTACCACCACTGTTCTCTCGATTCCGACCCAGCAGTTCAGAGGCAATTCCATAAACATCCAGGCTGTTCAGGAAGGAGTTGCCTGGCTAGATGGTGTTGGGAGTAACGTGCTCACGCTGGGTCCTTTCACAGCATGCCCGGTCAACGGTGCGATGACACTATGTGATGCTCAATGGCAGCCATTACCTTCAAAAAACTAGTAATCAGAAGCAGCTATCGATTCGGGAGCGCTATTTGCTGTCACCGAGGATCTTTTCAAAAAAAGCTTTTCCGTGATTTGAGTGTGTCATTAGATCCTCGTTTTCTTCAAAAATGATTACTTTGTCGGTGTTAAGCCGATTGAAAGCGTTCTCTGGAACAGGAGTTGAACTCGCTGTTCCCTGCGGACCAGCTAGATCTAGTCGCAACGAGTAGTAGTAGAAATAATCAACGTTTATACAGCCACCCTCTCCGAGACTGTTCATAATTTGATGGCCAAAGCTTCCAGCAACCATCGCTAGCCCAATTGGCTTACATACTTTTGCGACTTGAAGAGGAAAACTTAGCTTCACGTCGAATACCGGATAATGCGTTCGAGGAAATAGCAGGTTGGCTAACTCCGCAAGATCACTGTCAGTGTCCATCGGGGCGTTGCTATAGCTATAACTGATAGAAAATCTCGGCGTGTTATAAGTTGGAAATTGCTTTTGTATCTGATCTATGATATCCAGCGAAGTATGAGACGCCGCCATGCGAGACCAGTGTATTCCTCCACGAGGGAAAAGGTCCGCGTCATAATCATACCGGTGGGCCATTAACCATGCTGTGCCATCGACGTAATTTACGCCGGCCTGGTCCAACACTTCTCGATAAGCCCTCATTAATCCGTTTCTCTGAGAGCGTGGTGAAGGACAATTAAAATACCCATCGAAGTACTCCGGGTAAGAGGAAGCTTTAGACGGGCTGATTAGATATATGAAAAGCTGCCCTCTATTTGAAAAAAGATCCTGAGCCCGCTTTACCTTTGCAGCCCATGCCTTAGCCTGGGGTAAAAAAAGGTATATGTTCCGATGGCAATATTCATCCAAGTAGCCTTCCTCAATGAGTTCTCCGTTGCTTCCAACAAGAACGTTATCGAGTTGATGAAATAGGGAATAACGGATTTCATTATTCAGGCGTATAAGCCAAGGACGAGGGGGAAGGTGATCTTCAATCTTCCCCTCTACTTGCGACTGTAGCTTACCCTTCAAAAAGCTGGCCACATTTACTTCTTCTATCGAAGGCGGCGATGTAACACCGCCAAGGCGCTGTCCTATCGAGATACCTTCAGAGTTTTTGACAGCTAAATTGTAGAGACTCAGAATTCCGAACGCCAAAAGAGTAAGAAAAGTGAGTATCGAAAATACGCCTCGTATAGAAAGTTTCATAGCTGAAGCTAAAATCTAAAGTAGAGAAAAGGATGGAATGGCGTTGCTACTGCTCGCGCAACGGCAACGATAAACAACAACGCCAATGCGATCCTTGATGTAGTCATTAGAACGAGCGAACTATTTATATTGTCCTTTAGATTTTGATAGTTAAAAAACCTGGGAGAGATGGACAATATTGCCGCGATTATCATGATCGGAAATACCTCTTTGCCTAAAGTCAACGGCATAGGGCTAAATTCAGGTCGAAGCATCGAGTAAAGCATGATTGATGCTTGATGGGCATCTGCCGCCCTAAAGATAACCCAGCCAATCATGATCACAAATAAAGTAAGAATATTGGCTGTCTTGTCGCCTAATATAGACATCCACCTTGCTAGAAAAAGTCTATCGAGAGTTAAAAAAAGCCCGTTGTAAGCGCCCCAAATGATGAATGTCCAATTCGCGCCGTGCCAAATACCTGACAGGATGAACGCTATCCAGAGATTAATATAAGTTCGCCGCTTTCCGAGCTGATTGCCTCCCAAGGGGATGTATACGTAATCGCGAATATATGTCGAAAGAGATATGTGCCATCGGCGCCAAAATTCGGTCATCGTTCGAGAGATGTAGGGAATGGCGAAGTTTTCATTTAATCGAAAACCCAGCATCCTAGCTAAGCCAATCGCCATATCCGAGTAGGAAGAGAAATCGAAATATATTTGGAGTGTGAAAAGTACGCAGCCGGCCCAAGCGGAGGAAAAGTTCTGTTCACTATTGGGTAGCTTGAATATTGCATCTGCCGCTATACCGACAGTATCTGCGATAAGAAGTTTTTTAATGACGCCCAACATAAACCGTTCAAAGCCCAGAACAGCATCTTTTAGAGTAGTGCGATGGTCGATATTTAGCTGGTCTTCAATCTCATGATATTTGATGATCGGACCAGCGAGTAGCTTTGGGAAAAGAAGCACATATAGACTGTAGTTCGTGAGGCTGGTTGCCGGTTGGCTTGTCCTTCGGAATACGTCCACAAGGTAGGAGATCTTCTCAAAAATAATAAAGGAAATGCCCACCGGAAGCGCGATGGCCGGCACGCTAATAGGGCCAAGATTCAACCATGAGCCTAGAGCGTTTACGTTATTTAAGGCAAATACAGTATATTTAAAATAAAAAAGAATGGCTAAATTTTGAGCAATACCCAAGAAAAGATAAATAGATCTCGATTTTTCATTAGTACTGGATATCTTTTTCGAGGTTACATAGTCTATAAGAATGGAAAGAACGACAATAGGTACAATTTTGGCTTCGATCCATAAGTAGAATATTCCGCTGAATATA
>CAIKJM010000405.1 GCA_903827735.1 uncultured Rhodanobacter sp.
CGGCTGGTCGGCGACGTGGATTTTCAGGCCGCCTCGGAAAACGCCAGCTGGATCACCCCGGTGCCCGGTGGCGTGGGTCCGATGACCGTCGCCACACTGATCCAGAACACCCTGGAAGCTGCCGAGGCGCGCGCTTCGCGATAGGTCGATTTCCACAAAGTACGGCGACGTTCAGTCGCTGATCTGGCGAGCATCATGATGACCCGCGTATAATTCCCTCTTTGCAGCGGGACTTTCGCATGCGCATCCTCGCCGAGGCACTGACCTACGACGACGTTTACCTGGTTCCCGGCCACTCCATCGTGCTGCCGCGTGACGTAGACACCTCCGCCCGTTTCACCCGCAACCTGCGGCTCAACATTCCCATCGTCTCCGCCGCGATGGACACGGTGACTGAAGCAGGCTTGGCCATCACCATGGCGCAGTGCGGTGGGATCGGCATCATCCATAAGAATCTGACGCCGGAACAGCAGGCCGCGGAAGTGCGGCTGGTGAAAAAGTTCGAGGCCGGCGTGATTCGCCGCCCGATCACCGTCACGCCCGATACGTCGATCAGCGAAGTGCTGCGACTGACCCGCGCGCACAATATCTCCGGCGTGCCGGTGGTGGACGGTTCGAAGCTGGTCGGCATCGTCACCAGCCGCGACCTGCGCTTCGAGCGCAAGCACGATGATCCGGTACGCAACATCATGACCCGCCAGGAAAAGCTGGTGACCGTGCGCGAGGGCGCCAGTCAGGACGACGTGCTGCTGCTGCTGCACAAGCACCGCATCGAGAAGGTGCTGGTGGTCAACGACGACTTCCAGTTGCGCGGCCTGATCACGGTGAAGGACATCCAGAAGGCGCGCGACAATCCGCATGCCGCCAAGGATCAGCAGGAGGCCCTGCTGGTTGGCGCGGCCGTCGGCGTCGGTGGCGACACCGAGCGGCGCGTGGCCGCGCTGGTCGAAGCCGGCGTCGATGTGCTGGTTGTCGATACCGCGCACGGCCATTCGCAGGGCGTGATCGAGCGCGCCGGCTGGGTGAAGAAACACTACCCGCAGGTGCAGGTCGTGGCCGGCAATATCGTGACCGGCGACGCCGCCCGCGCACTGCTCGACGTAGGTGTCGACGCCGTCAAGGTCGGCGTAGGGCCGGGTTCGATCTGCACCACGCGCGTGGTGGCCGGCGTCGGCGTGCCGCAGATCACCGCCATCGATATGGTCGCCAACGCGCTGAAAGACGAGATTCCGCTGATCGCCGACGGCGGCATCCGCTACTCCGGCGACATCCCCAAGGCGCTTGCCGCGGGCGCCTCGACCGTGATGCTGGGCTCGATGTTTGCCGGCACCGAGGAATCGCCCGGCGAAGTCGAGCTGTTTCAGGGTCGATCGTACAAGAGCTATCGCGGCATGGGCTCGATCGGCGCGATGCAGCTGGGCTCGAAAGATCGCTATTTTCAGGACGAGGCGGATGCCGACAAGCTGGTGCCCGAGGGCATCGAAGGCCGCGTGCCGTATCGTGGGCCGCTGCGCAATATCATCCACCAGCTGATCGGTGGACTGCGCGCCTCCATGGGCTACCTCGGCGCCGCCAATATCGAGGATGTGCGCAACAAGGCGCAGTTCGTCAAAGTCACCTCGGCCGGCGTCACCGAAGCGCATCCGCACGATATCCAGATCACCAAGGAAGCGCCGAATTA
>CAIKJM010000406.1 GCA_903827735.1 uncultured Rhodanobacter sp.
GCCGAGGATTACACCCAGTACCCGTTGTCGCCCGAACTGGTCGGCGACAACGCCGGCTACATCGTCGAAGGCATCGAGGGCTATTACGTGCAGCTGATCGACGACGCACCCGTCGGCCTGCAGGTGCCCAGCAGCGTGATCCTTACCGTGATCGATACTGCCCCGGAAATGAAGGGGTCCAGCGCCACCAAGCGCAACAAGCCTGCCAAGCTCAGCACCGGCATCGAACTCCAGGTGCCCGAGTACATCAGCAACGATGAAAAAGTCTGGGTCAATACGATTACGGGTGAATTCGCCGGCCGCGCCTGATGGCCTACGGTGCTTGAAGAAAGCGGCGCGGGACATCTCCGGCGCCATTTTGGTGTCGCGCGCTCGGCCACGCTTACTGGTAGGCACCGCACAACGTTGAAGCGTCATCGCATCAACTTCAGCCCGTGTGATGCAGAATCAGCGTTCGGCCATTAGAGTCAACACCGTCCATGTCCAACACCGGCTACTCGCTGCGCAGAACAACGCTGGAGAGCCTGACCACGGCCAAACGGCCGGATGTGCCGCTGTGGGTGCTGCTACGCAATACGGCGGCGGTGATCCTGCCGCTAGGCATCGGCTTGGCGACCGGCTATACCGAAGTCGGGATCGGCATTGCGGCGGGCGCGCTCAACACGATGTTTTCCGATCAGCCCGGGCCGTACCGGCAGCGCATGCAGCAGCTGGTGCTCGCGTCGCTCGCAGCCGCCGTGGCCTCGCTATGCGGATTTATGATCGGCGGTCAGCTGGTGCCTCTGCTGCTGGCCACCATGGTCTTTGGTTTTTTTGGCGGCCTGCTGGTGGTCTTTGGCGTCGATATTGCGCGGGTGGGCATGACCAGCATGATTCTGCTGGTGGTCACCGCGTACACGCCGACGACGCTGCCACACGCGCTGCTCGGTGCCGGGCTGCTGCTCAGCGGCGGGCTACTGCTCACGGCTTTTTCGATTGCCGCCTGGCCGCTGCAGCGCTACCGACCGGAACGACTGGCGCTGGCGGCCGTCTATCGCGGGCTGGCCACGCTGGCGCGCCAGCAAACCTACGACGACGCCGACGTGCCGGCGCTGTCCGGCGCGATGACGACCTTGCAACACACCCTGCTTGGCCGGCATCACGCGCGCGGGCGCGCGATGGAGGCTTTCGGCGTCTTGCTGGAGCTAGCCGAGCGGATCCGGCTGGAGCTCACCGCGATGGCCGAGCTGCGCGCCAACCCCACCATCCACGCGATGTTCCGCGACGATGCGGCACGTGTGCTGGCCGCCATCGCCGACGCGCTCGACGAAGGCGAGCCGCCGAAGCAGGCCGAGGGCATGCTGCAGACGCTTCAAGCCAGCGAAACCGCCCTGCTCGGTGCCGATGGCCCACCCGACGCGCTGGCGCGACACATCCATGCGCTGTCCGGCCAGCTCGCTGCCGCCGTGCGCAACGCCAACTGGGCTGGCAGCAAGGGTGAGATGCGCGCCGCCGCCGCCGAGACGCCGCTACCGGCTGCATTGCGCAGCAGCTCCGCGCTCGCCACCCTGCACGCCAGCCTGACGCCCCACTCCGTCGCGTTTCGCCATGCGGTACGTAGTGCCGTCTGCCTGAGTCTTGCCATGTTCGTCTCGCGCAAGCTGCACTTGCCGCACGGCTACTGGCTGCCGATGACGGCGGCCATCGTGCTGCGGCCGGACTTCGCTGCCACGTTCAACTTCGGCCTGCTGCGCGTGGTCGGCACGATCCTCGGGCTGGTGCTCACTACGGTATTACTGCACATCACGCCGGCGGAGCCATGGACGCATCTGGCACTGATGGCGGTGCTATGCATGGTTTTTCGTTATCTGGCCACGGCCCACTACGGGGCGGCGGTCGCCGCACTGACCGGTACCGTGGTGATTCTGCTGTCCTACGAAGGCGTGAACTCGGGTGCTGCCGTGCACGACCGGGTGATCAATACGGTGCTCGGTAGCGGCATGGCCTTACTCGCTTACGTGCTGTGGCCGACCTGGGAAAAAGGCCGCGTGCGCGCCGCCCTGTCGGACATGCTGGACGCCTATGCCAACTACCTGCGCGCCCTGGCGCGGCCGGAGCTGCGCGACGCCCATCGCGAATCGCGCACGGCGGCGCGTACTGCACGCACCAATGCCCAGGCCTCGCTGGACCGCATGCGCGCCGAACCGGGTACACCGGTGGTGCTGCTGGATCTGGCTAATGCGCTGTTTGCCAACGGTAACCGCCTAGCGCGCACCGCGATGACGCTGGAAGCGGTGATCGACAACGACGATGCGCTGCCGGAATCCAGCGAAATCAGCGCCTTCGTCGACCACGTGGCGATCGCGCTGCAGGAAATCGCCATCGCGCTGCGCGAGGATCGCGCGCCGCGGTTGCCGTCGGATCTGCGTACGTTGCAGCGAAGCCTCGCCAGCCTGCTGGCGATGTCCGACAACAAGCACAATGCTGACCTGCTCAAGCGCATCAGCGATCGGCTGGTCGACAACGTCGATACGCTGGCTCACGTGCTGGGCCGCAGCGCGCAGGAATCGTCGCTTGGCACGGTCGCCCATACCGGCCTGGCCTGAGTAAAAAAGCTCGCACTGGCAACAAAAGCCGGCGCACGGCGCCAAGGGAGCCCTCATCAAGCAGAATAAGCGCGTTAGCGTTTATCCTTGAAGCCTGGGGATCCTTTCTGAAGAAAGCGGCGCATAGCGCGCCTGCATGAATCAGGCAGCGCCCGACGCCTTAAGGCGCGCTTCGTCAGGATGCGCCTCACAGGATATTGCTTCGCCAACGGCCGCTCTTTTCGGCTTATTTCAGGAGTCAGCATGAGTGTTCTGCGCACCGCCTCTTCCAGCTTCGCCGCTATTGTCGCCACGCTACTGCTCGTGAGCACGCTGCACGCCGCCGACGTCAGCATGGCCAACGGCAGCGTGCAGTTCCGCACGCCGGACGACTGGGTGGATATCCTCGATACCCAGGGCGATCCCGAGGTGCACGTATTCCAAGTGCCGGACACCTCGCCGACCGGCAAGGTCAGCCTGTCGCGCGTCACCGTGACGGTAAAGCAGGTCGCCGACATGAGCGCTTTTCAGCAATTCGTAGCCACCACGTCGGCCAAGGCGCTGTCCCTGCCCGGTTACAAAGCCGCCGCCGTCGCCCCCGGGCCCAACACGTTCGTTTACACGGCGCAGGAAAGCGGCGTGCAGTACAGCTATAGCGAACGTTACTGGTTCAAGAACGGCGTTGCGATCGAGCTGCGCTGCCTGCGCCCATCGCAAAGCGAGGCTGGACCCGCGTGGAAAGCCGCTTTCGACAAAGGCTGCGACGCCGTTGCTGCCAAGCTCAAGTAACGTCTAGCAACCACTTTGCATGCCTGTCGCCGCGGCGGGCCCGCGGTGGCCGGCATGCGACATCGCCAGCGGCCGCTTTCACTGTCTAGACGACGCCGTCGCAGGTAAAGTCGCCGCAGCACGAAGCGAGCGCCGGTTCGCGCTCCCGCCTATTCACAGGACAACCGAGATGCACAACGACAGCGACTACCAAGCCACTGCCGAATGGGCGCACGCCCGCGATGCCGCCGACCCGCTACGCGGGTTCCGCGACGAATTTCTAATCCCGCCGCACGAAGGCTCGGATGGCAAAAAGGTGGACAGCGTCTACTTCTGCGGCAATTCGCTCGGCCTGCAGGCCCGCGGCGTGCGCGAAGCAGTCACGGCCGAGCTCGACTACTGGGCCGAACTGGGGGTGGAAGGCCATTTCAAGGGTCGGCAGCCGTGGCTGAACTACGAGGACTATCTGCGCGACGATCTCGCCCTGGTCGTCGGCGCCAAGCCGTCCGAAGTGGTGGCGATGAACACCCTCGGGGTCAACCTGCATCTGCTGATGGTGAGTTTTTATCGCCCGACGCAGGAACGCCCCGCGATCCTGATCGAAGCCGGCGCCTTCCCCACCGACCGCTACGCGGTGGAATCGCAGGTGCGCTTTCACGGCTTCGATCCGGCCATCGCGCTGATCGAGCTGGAGGCCGATGAACCGAACGGTCTCATCTCCATGGCGGCGATCGAGCGCGCGCTGGCCGAACACGGGTCGCGCATCGCACTGGTGATGCTGCCCGGCATCCAATACCGCAATGGCCAGGCCTTCGATCTGAAAGCGATCACGACGCTGGCGCATCGCCACGGCTGCACGGTCGGCTTCGACCTTGCCCATGCCGTGGGCAACCTGCCGCTGCAGTTGCACGACAGTGGCGCCGACTTCGCCATCTGGTGTCACTATAAGTATCTCAACGCTGGCCCCGGCGCCGTCGGCGGCGCCTTTGTGCACGAACGGCATGCCGATGCCGTGCTGCCGCGTTTCGCCGGCTGGTGGGGGCACGACAAGGCCACGCGTTTTCAGATGGGTCCGGAGTTTGTGCCTATCCACGGCGTCGAAGGCTGGCAGCTGTCCAACCCGCCGATCCTGTCGCTGGCGCCGCTGCGCGTCTCGCTCGACATGTTCCGCCGCGCCGGCATGCGCCAGCTGCGCGAAAAATCGCTGCAGCTGACCGGCTACCTCGAGTGGCTGGTCAAGACCCAGCTCGCCGGCGTGCTGGACATCGTCACGCCCAGCGATCCAAATCGCCGCGGCGCACAGCTCTCCATCCGCGTCATCGGCGGCCGCGACCGCGGTCGTGCGCTGTTCGAGTATTTAATGGAACACGGCGTCATTGGCGACTGGCGCGAGCCCGACGTTATCCGCATCTCTCCGGCTCCGCTATACAACCGGTTCGCAGATTGCCTGGCGTTTGTTGAAGCGGTGAAAACGTGGGCGGCGCAGTGATCTTCGGCTCATCGCATCGCTGACACCGTCTACAAATCGCACAGCACCAGGCAACGGCGGTGCTCGATGGCGCGTAAACGGTTATCGAATACGGGAGGCGTCTGTCGGTTGCCATCAGATAGGAAATGTTTCACAAGCGGCCAAGTTTCAATACCCGGGTAATGGCGCCATACGAATATGACTTCAGCATCTCTGTAGAGACGAACCTTGCAGCGAGCGCGCGTCCAGGCCAAGTTTCAAACGACAACTATTGCAATCCATCGAGTTCCCATGACCGACGACATCAAACATTCCTTTTCGCACGAAGAGCTGCTGGCCATTCTGTTGAAAAGCGCGGGCATCCACGAGGGGCTTTGGATGCTGTCGATCAACTTCGGACTGTCCGCGACGAACATGAGCAACTCGAACAACGGCGAGGAAAATCTGCGCCCGTGCGTGATGGCTTTCGTCGAGAATTTTGGACTGATGCGCGTCGAGCGCGCATTGAAAGGGCTGACGCTGGATGCAGCGATCGTCAATCCGTTGCCGGCAGTGCATGAGGCAAAAAAGCCGACGCCGAAAAAGAAGGCGGCACTCAGGTAATTTGCGCTGCCGTTTGACTCAATGAACTGCAGCGGCGGCAGACTAAGCGCTTTTCTCGTCGGCTTGTTCGGTGACTCTAAGGACCATCAATTGCAGCGCACGGACACCCAGACTAGCGCGCCACGACCTGCCCGCTTTTCCCGGACCGATACACGCCCTTGAGCCGCTGATAAACGGTCATCACGGCGGTGCCGTAATCCCTCGCCAGCTGCTGCGTGTGGCTGTGGTAATAGCCCACGCCCAGCACCGGATCATGCGTTTCATGCATGCCATCGTGCAGGATTTTGGCAGCGACGGAGATATTGGTTTTCGGGTCCAGCAAGCTCAGCGGATCGCGAACCGCGCTGCGATGCATCGGGTAGTACACCTGCATGATGCCCACGTCTTGTACGGTGGCGTTAAGCTGGCTTGCCACCGCCATCTCCATCTGCACATGGTGCCGTTCGCCGACGACTAGGTGGTCGTTCACGCGAAACAGCCAGGGCGTCGGGCCGACGTCACCGCCCGGATGCAACGAACGCGATTCCACCAGCGCGATGCTGTAGAGCAACAGCGGATCGACGCCAAACTCCTTGCCTACCTGCGCCCACAGACTCTGATGCGAGGCGATGTTCAGGTCGGGCTCGGCGATCGGCATCATCAAGTCCATCGTGCTGACATCCGACAGCAGCGCGATGGAAGACGGCGATTCGGAACGCATCGCCGGAGCCGCTTTCGGCAGCACCACGAGCGATTCGATCTCCCGCGTTTTTTCAGCCAGGGCTGGCTGTGGCGCAGCAACCGCAGTAGAGATACTTTTTGCCAGCGTGTGAGCCGTCACAGGCCCACTCAGCGCCGCATGGTTGGCGAGCTCCGGCTGCGAATGCGCCACGCCCGACACCAGCGGCACGGCTATAGCAACGAAAGCCGCGCAGCACGAAAACGCCGTCAGGGCGTGGCGCTTATTTGCCTGATCCCAGCTTGCCCACGAGCGCTGCGCCGACTGCGCCTTATCCATAATCAGGGCATTTGCGCGATAGATACCGCGTCGCGCTACCAGCGTTGCCGTGGAAGATCGGCCTGCGAGCGAGATCGCAAAAGTCCAGCCTTTGCTCCAGTCCACGCGGTGCCGGGCAGTATTCGCGACCGAATCGGTTTTGAGCGGCTTATCCGACCAAGAACAAGGGGCGGGTGCGATGGTCGACCAGTCAATGGCTGCGCAAGAGCGGGCAGACTTCCAGCGGGCCGGCGGCACGAGATAGACCCGCCGTGGACGTGACGGTCGCCGCGTCACCCCGGAATCGGAGGCAACCATCGTTATTGGATCCCCTGAAGGTAAATCATCGGCCGTTTCATCTATCAAACGATTCAAAGCAGTCACTTAAAGGTTTAGGCGCCGGACATACCTCGAACCGAATGCGCGATTCACTCATCCAACCCAATGAAGCCGTCTGGTCGGCTAGCATAATCCAGTAACGCCTCAGAGGCATTAACAACACCCCTGACCCAGGCATAGCGGGAGCTGCCGCGCCACGCTTTGGCCCAGAATCAGGCTCTACGTGGGCAAATGCCGAACCTGCCCTTCGCCGCGTACGACGAAACGTTCGATCGTGAGCGACTCGGCGCCCATTGGGCCGTAGGCATGCAGGCGGGTGGTAGAGATGCCGATTTCGGCACCGAGACCTAGCTGGCCGCCGTCGGAGAAACGCGAGGAGGCATTGATCATCACAACAGCCGAGCGCAGCGCATGAACGAAGCGCTGTGCAGCCGCCTCGTCGGCTGTCGCTATCACCTCGGTGTGATCGGAGCCGTAGCGCCGGATGTGCGCAAGCGCGTCGTCTAGATCATCGACAATGCGCACGGCGAGAATCAGGTCGAGGAATTCGGCGGCGTAGTCGTCATCCGTCGCAGCGCGCATGCCGGGCACAAGCTGACGGCTAGACTCGCAGCCGCGCAGCTCGACGTGATGCTCCTGCAGGGCTGCCGCCGCCATGGGCATGAACTGGTCAGCGATGTCCGCGTGGACCAGCAGCGTTTCCAGCGCGTTGCATACGCCCGGACGCGTGGTCTTGCCGTCGATCAGCAGCGCCAGCGCGAGCTGGAGATCCGCAGCCCGGTCCACGTAAAGGTGGCATACGCCCTTGTAGTGCTTGATCACCGGCACGCGTGCGTGTTCGGCGACAAAGCGAATCAGGCCTTCGCCGCCACGCGGAATCGCCAGGTCCACGATATCGGTGAGCTGCAGCAGTTCGACCATCGCCTCGCGACTGAGGTCATCGATCAAGGTCAGCGCCGCTACCGGCAAGTCATTGGACTGCAGCGCTGAATGAAGCGCGGCGGCAATCGCGAGGTTGGAACGTAGCGCCTCCGAACCGCCGCGCAGGATCACGCCGTTGCCCGCAAACAGGCACAGCGCGGCCGCGTCGGCGGTGACGTTGGGGCGAGCTTCATAGATCATTGCAATCACGCCCAGCGGCACGCGCACGCGTTCGATACGCAGGCCGTTCGGTCGGATTTCGCGGCGTGTGACCATGCCGACGGGATCGGGTAGCTCAGCGACTTCGCGCAGCGCATCGGCGATAGCCTGCACGCGCGGCGTATCCAGCTTCAGGCGATCGAGCATCGCACCCTGCACGCCTTTCGTCATGGCCTGCCGCAAGTCTTCGGCGTTGGCTTCGAGTACGGCATCCGTTTGGGATTCGAGAGTGCTCGCCATCTCGCGCAGCAGAAGACGCTTAGCGGCAGTGCTCAGCGCCGCCACCGATCGCGCCGCGTCACGGCAGGCCAGCGCCTGCACACGTATCGAACTCACGCTGCGCTCTCCGTCGTGCCGACGGTGGCCATGTCGTCGCGATGCACCACTTCGCCGCCATAGCTGTAGCCGAGCAGGGCGGCAATCTCGCGGCTGTGATGGCCTGCCAATCGACGCACTTCGACGGCACCGTATTGGCTGAGTCCACGTGCGATCGCACGCTGTTCGGCGTCGACAATCTCGACCATATCACCGCGATGAAACTCGCCCTCTGCGCCCACTACGCCGCCCGGCAGCAGCGAGGCGCGGCCAGCGGTTAGCGCGCGCGCCGCACCCGCATCGACCACAATGCGCCCGGGCGCAGCCGGCGCATGGCGCAGCCAGTATTTGCGCGCCTGCATGCGGCTACCCGATTCGTGCACCAGCGTGCCACGCAGCCTGCCCTCGCCCAGCGCCCGCACGGTCGCCGCGTCGCTGCCACAAAACAGCGCCGTCGCGATGCCCGCGGCGGCGGCCTTGGTCGCGGCCTCAAGCTTGGTTCGCATACCGCCCGTACCGACACGGCTGCCGCTGCCGCCGGCCATCGCGAAGATGGCCGGCGTGATCTCAGTGACGTTTGCGATCGGTGTCGCCGCGTTATCGATACGCGGATCCGCGGTATACAGCGCATCGATATCCGAAGCGATCAGCAGCAGGTCGGCGTCGACCAGGGCCGCCACGATGGCGGCAAGATTGTCGTTGTCGCCGAGCTTCAATTCGTCGACGGCGACGGTGTCGTTCTCGTTGATCACCGGCAGCACGTCGAGTGCCAGCAGTTCACGCAGAGTGGCACGCGCGTTGAGGTAGCGACGGCGGTGGCGCAGATCGTCGTGCGTCAGCAGCACCTGCGCCACCGGGCGCGCGGAGAGGCTCTGCCACAACGCGATCATCGGCGCCTGCCCCAGCGCCGCCAGCGCCTGCCGTGCGACCAGATCGCTGCCGCTCGCGGCATGCTCGCGCAGCAACGCGCGTCCTGCGGCCACCGCCCCGGAGGAGACCAGCACCACCTCTTTGCCCTGAGCACGGCTGGCGGTGATGAACTGCGCCAGCGCCGACGCATGATGCGCGGTGAGGCCACCACCATCGGCCGCAAGCAGGTTGCTTCCGACCTTGAGCACCGCACGGCGCCATGGCGGCAAGGCCTGCTCGGGCAGCGCGACACTCATGCGTCGAGCTGCGCCAGCCGTGCAGCGAGTTCATCCAGACGTAGATCATGGCCGGCACCGGGCGACGTACGCGCCGCCAGGCTGGATTCGGGCGTGCGACCTTCGCCGGCATTCGCTGCGGCTTCGGCCGCCGCACGATACGCATCACGGAACGGCACGCCGGCAGCAGCCTGCTCGATCGCCACATCGGTGGCGTACATCGCCGGCTCGATCGCCGCGCGCATCGGCGCCTCGTTCCACTGCAGCCGCGCCAGCAGATCAGGCACCAGCGACAGGGCCATCAGGCCGTGTCGGCAGCCGTGAAACAGCGAGCCTTTGGAAAACTGCAGGTCGCGCTGATAGCCCGACGGCAGCGACAGCAGCTGCTCGATCTCCGTGCGTGCTGCGGCCACGCTCGCGTAGCTGGCGCGCAGCAGCTCGACCACGTCGGGGTTGCGCTTGTTCGGCATGATCGAGCTGCCGGTGGTGTACTCCGACGGCAAGCTGACGAAATTGAATTCCGCCGTGGTGAACAGCGACAAATCCCAGGCCAACCGCCGCAGGTCGAGCAGCGCGCTGGCGATGGCCTCCAGCACGGCCATCTCGAACTTGCCGCGCGACAGCTGCGCGTAGATCGGCGACACCTGCATGCGCGCAAAACCTAGGGCTCGCGTAGTGTGCTCCCGATCCAGCTTGAGGTTGACGCCGTAGCCGGCGGCCGTACCCAGCGGATTGGCGTCGACCCATTCGGACGTCTGTTTCGCGCGCAGCGCGTTGTCGATAAAACCCTCGGCGAAGCCGGCAAACCACATGCCGGTGGACGACACCACTGCGCGCTGAAGGTGCGTGTAACCCGGCAACGGTATAGCCGGTTGCGCAGCGCGGTCGAGGCAGACCTGCGCAATCGCGCGGCAGTGCGACTGCAGCGTGGCGAGCTGCTCTTTCAGCCACAGGCGCGTGGCGACCAGGATCTGGTCGTTGCGGCTGCGTCCGGTGTGCACACGACGGCCGGCATCGCCAAGCCGTTCGGTAAGGCGCGCCTCAATCGCCGAATGACCGTCTTCGTAACGATCGTCCAGCACGAAAGCGCCGCTGCGAAAGTCTTCGGCCAGCGTGTCCAGTTCTCGCTTCAGTGCCGAGGCTTCGTCAGCCGTGACCACATGGATGTTGGCAAGGCCTTCGACATGCGCCTTGCTGGCCGTGATGTCGTGCAGGAAGAACTCGCGATCGAGCAGGACGTCGTCACCGGCGAGAAAGGCCATGATCTTTGTATCGATCTGCACGCCGTTTTTTTGCCAAAGGGGCTGGGTCATGATTTTTCGGCTCGGGTAAAATCGATGGCGGTGGTCTCTGGCACGCCAATAGCGCGGTTAATGTTCTGCATCGCCTGCGTGGCGGCGCCCTTGAGCAGGTTGTCCAGCGTCGCCACCACAACCACGCGCTTTCCGTCGGCGGACAAGGCAAAACCGCCGATCTCGGCATGATGGCGATGTGCGATGCGGCTGACCCAGGGCGCCTCGTCGACCACGTCGACCAGAGGCTCGGCGTCATAAGCATGACGAAAACGCTGCAGCACGTCCTCGCGCGTCATCTTGCGCGACAGATACAGATTGGTGGTGACGGTAAGCCCGCGAAAATGCGGCGCCACGTGCGGCATGAATTCCACCGGCACGCCGAGATGACGCGAGGCCTCCTTCTCGTGCATGTGGCCGGTGAGCGCATACGGCATCAGGTTGTCACGCAGCTTTTCCGGGTCGTTCTTGTCCGACGGCGTGGTGCCCGCACCCGAATAGCCCGATACACCAAAGCACACCGGCGGCGCGGCGAGCAGATCTTTCAGCGGCGCAATGGAAAGCTGCATGGCGGTCGCATAACAGCCGGGATTGCTGATACGCGTCTGACCGCGCCACTTGTCGCGGGTGAGTTCGGGCAGGCCGTAATACCAGCGCTCGTCGAAGCGATAGTCGGCCGAAAGGTCCAGCATCAGCGTCTGCGGATGCGCTGCCTCGACCGCCTCCACGTACGGGGCCGCCTTGCCGTTGGGCAAGGCGAGGATCACTACATCGGCTGCCAGCGCCGCCACCGCCGGTGCATCGAGACTGGCGTAGCGCAGCTCACCGATATAGCCGTCCACATGGTCCGCCACGCGCTGACCGTCGAGCTCGCGCGACAACACGAAGGTCAGCTCCAGCGACGGATGCGCAGCGATCAAGCGGATCAGCTCGACGCCGGTGTGACCGCGCGCACCGACGATGCCGATGGATTTTTTTTGTGTGGGTTTATTCGCAAAGCTCATGGCATCAGTCCAGCAGCGTCGGCTGCCGCGTGGCGCAGTGCGCGACACAGCGGGCGATCGTGTCGAAGTCGGGCAAGCCGTACCAGAACACTTTCCAGCGCGGCTGCTTGAGGCTGCCGTCGGACTCGGCGTAATAGAAATGGTTGATCACGTTGCCGTGGCGCGAGCGCCAGAACAACTGCGGGTTTTCCTCGCGCATGACCTGCCACACCGCCCGGCCGAGACCCTCGCCCTGCGCGTCGTCGAGCACGGCGAACTTGTCCAAATAGGCGAGGCCTTCTTCGTCGGTGAGGATCATCGCAGCGCGATAGTTTTCGCTGAGGTAGATGCGCCGCGGCGTGGTACGTTCGAAATAATCACTCACCAGCTTGCGGCCGAAGCTCGACTCGATCAGCACGCGCATGCGCGCCAGATCGATGCCTTTCCACGAGTCGAACGTCAGCACTCGCTCACCGCGGCGTACCAGGGTGCCTGAGCCCTTGTGTGTGAACAGCTCCTTGGCCAGTTCGGCTGGGCGCGTGATCGAGACTGACGACGTCAGCGGTAGATCGTTCAGCAGATCGGCGATCTGCTCGATCTTCACGCGCATGCCGCCGTTGATCCACGGCTGCGCCATCAGATGCTCGAACTCGGTGCTGAGGTTGATCGAATCGATCACCGTGCCCTTGTCATCGAGCAGGCCGCCCGTGCCGGTAAGAAACACGATCTTGTACGGCTGCAGCACGCGCACCAGTTCGTTCGCAGCAAAGTCTGCATTGATATTGAGAATCTGGCCCTGCTCGGTTTCGCCCAGGCTGGCGATGACCGGAATGGAGCCGGCGCGCAGGCTGGCCTCGATCGGCGCCAGGTTGATGCTCTGCACCTTGCCGACCAGGCCATACACATCTTGATCGAGATAAGTCGAGGTAAACACACCGGACGGTACTGACGTGGCGCGCGTATCCATCGACTGTAGCGCTTCGACCAGGCGCAGGTTCTGCTGCTGGAAGACCTTGCGCACGATCGCCAGCGCCTGCGGTGAGGTCACACGCAGGCCGTTGACGGTCTGTTTCTCGATGCCGGCGGCGGCCAGTTCCTCATCGAGCTGCGGGCCGGCACCATGCAGCACGATCGGCGTCAGTCCGACCTGCTGCAGAAAGGTTAGCGATGAGGTCAGCTCGGGCAGCTCGTCGCGCAGCACGGCGCCGCCGACCTTGACCACGGCAAAGCGTTTGGCATCGAGCTGCGAAAAGCGCTTGAGATACTGCTGGATTTCCTTCGCGCTGCCCATGCTTTCCAGCAGGCGCACGATGGTCTGGCGGGTGTTTTTATGTTCGTGCACGATTGATGATCCGATCAATGGTTTCTGCGTAGTGCTGCAACTGGGCCAGCGTCACCCATTCGTCGGCGGTGTGTGCCTGCGCGATGTCGCCGGGGCCGTACACAAACGCGGTGTAGCCGGCGGCGGAAAACAGCGCGGCCTCGGTCCAGAAATCCACGGCGTTGCCGACGGGAATCTCCAGCTCGTCGGCCAGGTCGCGCGCCGCGAGGCGATTGGCTTCCGCATTCGCGGTGTCGCCGGCCGGCAGTGAGGCACCGCGGAAGGTCTCCTCGAATTCGGCCGGCTGCGGTTCCACCAGCGTACGGAATTGACGCAGCAGCTGATCCGGGTCCATCGTCGGCAGCGGCCGAAAGCCGAAGCGCACTTCGGCCGACGGCGCGATCATGTTCGCCTTGATGCCGCCTTCGACGCGGCCGATATTGAAGCGCAGTCCGGTGAGTCCGCCAAAGCGCTCGTGCGCCTGCGCGGCCACGAAATCGAGCGCGGCATCGCCCCAGCGCATCACCTGATGCAGGGCGCTGTCGCTGGCCTTCTGCTCACCCGACGCATGGCCGGCGTGACCGGCAAAGCGCATCATCACCGAATGGATGCCCCGATGCGTCAGCGCGGCCTCGCCCTTGGTCGGCTCGGCTACGATGATCGCCTCGTAGGGATGCGATTCGCTGAGGAAGCCGGCGATACAGCGCGCGTCGTTGGCCTCTTCATCGGTGGAAAACAGCATCGCCATGTCGCCGTCGCCCGCGTTCGCCACCGCGATCAACGCCGCCGCCGCGCCCTTGATATCGCAGGCGCCCAGTCCGATCGCCCGGGTTTCGGTAAGGCGCAGCGTGTGCGGATCGGCCGTCCAGTTCGGCGAATCGGGCACGGTATCCAGATGCACGTTGAACAGCACTTTCGGCGTACCCCGTACGGCATGCAGCGTCACCGCACCGGCGCCGTAATCGGTCAGGGTCAGTGTGAAGCCAGGCAACTGCGAACGCAGGTAATCAAACAGCCCCTCCGTGCCGATGGCGCGCGGCGGATTGCGCGTATCGAACGCGACCAAGGTTTTGAGATGACTCAGGGTCGCCTGCAGCAGATCGCTACCGCGTTCCCCGTTCCCTGTTCCCTGTTCCCGGTGGCCCATCAGCGATTGATCTCCGCCCACAGCGTGCTGCTCATGCCGAACAGCTTGATGAAGCCCTCCGCCTCGGCCACACCCCAGTCGGCCGACTGAGCGTAGACCGCACCCTTCGTGTTGAGGATATGCGGCGAACGCACTTCCACCGCAGTAACCTGCGCGCCGTAGGTTTCCAGCACTACTTCACCGTTGACGCAGCTCTGGCTGGAGGCGAGGAAAGCTTCGAGATCGGTTTTCAGCGGATCGTGATAGAAACCCTCGTACACCAGCTCGACCCATTTGCGCGCCACTTCGGGCTTGAAGCGATTCTGCTGCTTGGTCAGCACGGCCTCTTCCAGCGCGCGATGCGCGGTCAGCAGTGACACGATGCCCGGCGCTTCATACAGGATGCGCCCCTTCAGGCCGATCGTGGTGTCGCCGGTGTACATGCCGCGACCCACGCCATAGGCGGCAAACAGCTCATTGAGCTTGACCAGCAGCTTGTCGCCGGCCATTTTCTGCCCATCGATCGACACCGCTTCGCCCTTCTCGAAGCCCAGCGTCACGCTGAGTTTTTCGGACGGCCATTCGCTGCGCGGCTTGCACCAGCCGCGCGCGCCGTCGCCCGGCGTTTTCCAGTGGTCGATCTCGCCACCGGACATGGTCACGCCCAGCACGTTTTCGTTGATCGTGTAGCTCTTCTGCTTGGCGCGCACTTCGAAGCCGCGCTCCTCCAGATACGCCTGCTCGTATGCGCGGGTCTGGGTGTGCTCTTTCTGAATCTCGCGGATCGGCGCCACGATGTCATAGTCCCCGAGCGACTTCACCGCCAGATCGAAGCGCACCTGGTCGTTGCCCATGCCGGTACAGCCGTGCGCGATGACCTTGGTGCCCAGCTCGCCGGCGCGCTTCAACGCCGCTTCGACGATCAGGTAGCGATCGGACACCAGCAGCGGGTACTGGCCCTGATAGCCCTCGCCCGCCCACACGAACGGCTTGACGAAGCCCTGCCAGATCGCCGGACCACCGTCGACCGTGAGATGCGAAGCCACACCCAGCTCGGCAGCGCGCTGTTCGATAAAGGCCCGCTCTTCCGCATCGACGCCGCCGGTATCGGCAAACACGGTGTGCACGGCCCAGCCGCGCTCCTGCAGATACGGCACGCAGAAGCTGGTGTCGAGGCCGCCGGAAAAGGCGAGGACGATGTCTTTTTTGGAGGCGCTGGCTTGGCTCATGAGGTGCGAATCCTTAAGGGGGAAAGGGGCTGCGGGGTTTAGGCGACTTCGACCACGATGCGTGGTTCGCAGTGCACCGGAAAATTGACGGAGCTGGCGATAAAGCAGGCATGGTGCGCGTCGGCATGCAGCGCGGCGGCTTTCGCCGCGTCGCTGGTCGCGCTGATGGTCACCGTGGGACGCAGCACCACTTCGACGAAGCGGCCGCCGCCGGCCTCGGTTTCCATCATGCCTTCGGCGACATCGGTATACGCCGTCACCACCACCTTGGCGGTCGCTGCCAGATGTAGATACGCCAGCATGTGGCACGAAGAAAGGGCCGCGACCAGCATATCTTCCGGGTTGTGGCGCGAGGCATCGCCGCGAAACGCGGCATCGGATGAACCGGCCAGCACGGGCTTGCCCGGCACGCGAATCTCGTGGCTGCGCTCATAGCCGCGGTAGCTTTCGGTACCGCTACCGAGATTGCCAGTCCAGTCGACGTCCACGCGATAGCGATGCTGATGCGGCATACGGTGACTCATGATCTGGCCTCGTTCTTTTCGACCATCAGCTGCGCGAGTTCGACATCGCCATCGGCATCGCGCCAGCGCAGTCCGTCGACGACGCCCGACTGATTGCGCGCCGGATGATTCTGGCTCAGCTTGAACTTGCCCTCGATACGCTCGATCGTCACAGCGATACCCACAATGGCTTTCAGCGATTTCTCGATATGGTCGGCCGGCGCATCAGCCACGCGCCATGGCGACGGCTGGCTCGCTTCGTGATGATCCGTGAGCGCGTCCAGCAACGCGCGCTTCCATGAGGCATCGTCGATGACCTGCAGGCGACCGCGCACGTGCACGACGGCGTAATTCCAGGTTGGCACTTCGCGGCCGGTCTCGTGCTTGCTCGGGTACCAGTTCGGGCTGATGTAGCCGTCCGGCCCCTGAAAGATCAGCAGCACCTCGGCGCCATCCATGGTTGCCAGCTCGTTGCCGCGCGCCACGTGGCCGTGCAGCGCGGCGTCGCTGATCACCTCGAACGGCAGGTGGTTGGCGACGAACCCATTCGCGCCGTTCGCCACCACGGTGGCAAAGGGATACTCGCGCATCAGGTCCTGCAGGACGTCGATGCGCGATTCGCGAAAGGAGGCTGGCGTGTACATGGAATCAGCGCTGACCGATCAGCGACGCCATCACCGCTTTCTGCACGTGCAGGCGGTTTTCGGCTTCGTCGATGGCGATGCAGGCCGGCGAGTCCATCACCTCGTCCGTGGCCTTGATGTTCCGGCGCAGCGGCAGGCAGTGGCTGAAGAGTCCGTTGTTGCTCAGCGCCATCTTGGCCGAGTCGACGATGAAGTGCTTGCTCGCTTCGCGCACCGGCTTTTCCTTGTCCCACTGGCCGAAGAACGGCAGCGCGCCCCAGCTCTTGGCGTAGACCACGTCGGCGCCGCGGTAGGCTTCCTCGATATTGTGGCTGACCTTAAGCGAACCGCCGTTCTGTTCGGCGTTTAGACGGCCACATTCCATGTAGCGCTCGTCCAGCACATAGTCCGGCGTCGGGCATAGCAGGGTCACGTCCATGCCGAGCTTGGTCGCGATCAGCAGCGCCGAGTTGGCGACCGCGGTGTTCAAGGGCTTGGGGTGATAGGTCCAGGTCAGCACGTACTTCTTGTTCTGCAGATCGCCCAGGTGCTCCTTCAGCGCCAGCGCATGGGCCAGCTCCTGGCAGGGATGGGTAATCGTCTCCATATTGATCACCGGTACCGTGGCGTACTGCGCGAACGCCTTGATCACGCTGTCCTGCCGGTCGACCGCCCAGTCCTGAAATTTGGGAAACGCGCGCACGGCGATCAGGTCGACGTAACGCGACAGCACCCGCGCCACTTCGGCAATGTGCTCCTCCGTATCGCCATCCATCACCGATCCCACTTCGAACTCTATCGGCCACGCATCCTTGCCCGGTGATAGCACGATCGCATGGCCACCCAGATGGAAGGCGCCCAGCTCGAAGCTGGTGCGCGTGCGCAT
This sequence comes from uncultured Rhodanobacter sp., assembly GCA_903827735.1. GTDB lineage: Bacteria > Pseudomonadota > Gammaproteobacteria > Xanthomonadales > Rhodanobacteraceae > Rhodanobacter. The sequence continues at coordinate 17,282 of CAIKJM010000406.1, forward strand.
CGACGGGTTGAAGAACAGCAACGCAATCGACTTGCCGGCCAGCTGTTGGCCACGCGGCGAGCGCTTGAACTCCGCGGCCTGCGCCAGCAGGGCATCGATCTCGGCGCGGCTGTAGTCCTGGGTAGTGATGAAGTGCCTGATGGACATGGGTCGTGACTCGTCTATTTGAGATGTCCGGCCGTCGATAGCCGGGGCTTGGCTTTTGCAGATGGACCTGGATGAAATCAACTTCAAAACAAAAAAACCCGGCACATGGCCGGGTTTTATCGTCGAAACACATGAAACGCGTGCGACAGCCTACCCGGCCGAATGTCGATACAACGGTCGGCGCGCACGCGACGTCATCCCAGCAGCCATACGGGCGCTAGTCAGAACATTGGCGGTATAGACGGCTGCGGACATGAAGATTCCAGCGGGTGAGGTCACATCATGGCGAGAATTCCGCTGCCATGCAACAGAAAATTCGACGCTCCAAACGAGGAGCGCCGCCCGAAGGCGGCGATCCATTGACACGTAGCTGCAGGCTAAGCGGTCAATCGGCCGGCTGCACCTGCACGCGAACCCGCAGGCGCTCGCCCGGGTCATAGTTCAGACGCGAGGTGTAAACCTCACCGCGATAGCGGTACTCGACGTCATACCCAATGATCCGGCGCTGATCGCTGACCGTATTGACCTGCTGGCAGTTGGTCTGGGTGGTGGAATAGTCCCCACCGTGGTCAGACACGTGGTTGCCGACCGCACCACCGACGACCGCACCACCGACCGTGGCGGCTACCCGGCCGTCACCTTTGCCAATGGTGCTGCCCAGAACGCCACCGACGACCGCGCCTAGCACGGTACCGACGCCGCTGTTGCCGGGATCGTGCTGCACCACTTGCTGGTTGTAGCACTGCTGCTGCGGTACCGTGGTGCGGACGATACCCTGCACCGGATCGGCGCGCAGCACGTCCGCCCAACCGTAATGCGCGTTGTCATCGGGGCCCGGACCAACCGGCCCTGGCGCGCCCGGTGGCGGCGGCGGCGGCTGGTCGGAGTAACGCACGTCCTGCGCGTGGATGCTGGTAGCCACAAGGGCCAACGCCAGCGTGGAAAGCCATAACCTGGTCATTGCGACCTCCAATCTCGGGACGTGGAGCTCGATGTGTGCTCCCTCTTGTCATTGCATCAAGTTCACGCTGAATACAGCCTTAGAATTAACGTTTCGCAACCGTTCCACTTACATCTTGTTAAGATGTTGGGCTAAGTTTGCCTGCCCAAGCTCGACGCCTTAGTCGCGGATTTTTCGCCCATGCCGATTTCGCTTTACAACAGCCTGACGCGGCGCACCGAGCCGTTCGCACCGCTCGATCCACAGCGCGTGACGATGTACCTCTGCGGACCCACGGTCTACAACTACGTGCATATCGGCAATGCGCGTGGTCCGGTGGTGTTCGACGTGCTGGCACGGCTGCTGCGACGGCACTATCCGAACGTGGTCTACGCCCGCAACATCACCGACGTCGAGGACAAGATCAACGCCGCCGCGCAGCGCGAGGGCGTGCCGATCAGCACGATCACCGATCGCTACACCCGCGCCTACCACGAGGACATGGCCGGGTTGGGCATCGTTCCGCCAGATCTGGAGCCGCACGCAACCGCACATATCGGCGAGATCATCGCGATGAACGAGGCGTTGATCGCCAACGGTCACGCCTACGCCGCCGAAGGCCATGTGCTGTTCGACGTCGACTCCTATCCCGCTTACGGCGCGCTGTCCGGTCGCGACACCGAGGAGCTGATTGCGGGCGCGCGCGTCGAGATCGCGCCGTACAAAAAAAATCCTGCCGATTTCGTGTTGTGGAAGCCCTCTACGCCGGATCTGGCGGGCTGGGACAGCCCCTGGGGCCGCGGCCGCCCCGGCTGGCATATCGAATGCTCGGCGATGTGCGCCGCCCAGCTGGGCGAAACCATCGACATCCACGCCGGCGGCGTCGACCTGCTGTTTCCACACCACGAAAACGAAATCGCCCAGTCCACCAGCGCGCATGGCGGCAAGACGTTTGCCCGGTGGTGGATGCACAACGGCATGCTGACTTTCGATGGCCGCAAGATGTCCAAGTCGCTGGGCAACGTGCTGCTGGTGCACGAGCTGCTCAAGCTGCATCCGCCCGAAGCGCTGCGCCTCCTGCTTTTGCGCGGCCATTACCGCCAGCCGCTGGACTGGTCGGAAAACGCGATTCAGCAGGCGATCAGCACGCTGGACGGCTGGTATCGCGTGCTGCGCGATCTGACTCACATCGAAATTCCCGCCGGCGACCTGCCGGTGCCCGAGCGCATCGAAGCCGCGCTCTGCGATGACCTCAACACGCCGCAGGCGCTGGCCGAGCTGTCGCAACTGGCCGATAAGGCGCGGCATAGCGGCAGCAGCGAGGCCAAGGCTGCCCTGCTCGGCGGCGGCGCCCTGCTCGGGCTGCTGCAACAAGATCC
>CAIKJM010000407.1 GCA_903827735.1 uncultured Rhodanobacter sp.
CGCAGCCGAAACTGGCCACCGAGCGACGTCACCCGGTCGCGCATGCCCTGCAGTCCACGGCCGCCACGGGGCATCCGGTTGGGCAGACCGGTGCCGTTGTCGCGCAGATCGAGCAAGGCAATCACCATGCCCTGGCGTTCGCCGATACGCAGACGTACCTTGAATTCACTTGCTTGCGCGTGTTTGACCGTATTGGTCGCGCTTTCTTGAGTCAGCCGATAGATCGCTGTTCGCGTGTCGTCATCGAGAAGACGCGGGTCGCCGTGAAGTTCGGTGAAATAAGCGATGTCGGCTGCCTGCAACAGGTCGCGAATCGGCCCCTCGTCCAGCGCGCGAATCAGTCCGAACTCGTCCAGTACGGCGGGGCGCAGATCATCCAGGAGCCGGTGGAGCGCTCGGCGCATGTGTCCCAGGATGGTGTTAATCGAGGCGCTGATGTCCTCCATGCCGGCGTCGCGCAGGCGGCTCTGCGCCAGCTTCACATGGGTTTGGATGGCGGTGATGTTCTGCCCCAACTCGTCGTGCAGCTCGGCCGCCAGATAGCGCCGCTGGTTTTCATCGGCTTGCAAATTGCCGCGCGCGGCGCTGCGCAACTGCTGCGCCAGAGAGTCGAGTCGCCGGTTCACTGCGCCCAGATAGACATTCTGTTCCGCCACGCGCGCGCTGCTGCGACGCAGGGCGTCGGTCGCCGAACCGAGCATGATCGCACCGGTCCCGGCTACAGCCAGAAACAGATACGCCGCTGCGGTCGAAGGCGCATGCCCGAGATGCTGTTCGACCAGATTCATTCCGAAACTCGAAATGATCATCGCCATGCTGGCGCCCCGCCAGCCGTGCCGGAATGCGAAAAACAGCACCGGCGCCAGAGACAGTACGCGGGCAAACTGCGGCTGCGGCGCCGCCTGTTCGGAAAGCACCAGCAAAATCATCATGGAAGGGAACATCACCAACAGCCCGTCCATCGACAGGCTGGCCAGCGAGCGATGATCGAAGCGCGTGCGCAGCAGCAGTATCATCAACGGTACGATCAGCAAAATGCCCAGATAATGGCTGAGTAGCTCCTCCCCGAGAATGCTGATAATCAGATCAGGCGAACCCGGTTCGTGGATCAAGTCGAGCAGGGCCGCGTCGACGGCGGTAGTTGCTGCCACGACGAATACGACCGACAGCAGCAGGCGGGTCACTTCCTGTGGACTGTTCAAACTGGCATGCAGGTTGAAATGACGCAGCAGCCATAGCGCCAGCGCCATCACCAGAGGCTCTGGCAACTCGGTGATCAGAAATCCATTCCAACCCAGCGGCATGCCGTGCGCCATGGCGATACCCGCGGTGGCCGCAAGTTCTGCGCCCAGCAGCCAGCCCCAGCGACGCATCGGCGTGAGCAGCAGGGCGCCAAACCGTAGTCCGTACGGCAGCATCCAGTACGGTTGCACGGTGAGCCAAAGCAGCAGCCACAGCGAGACGTAGCCGATCGCCAGCAGTGGGCCGGAATCCGGCAGATGGAGTGATTTCAAGCGCATGCCGAGGATGGTACATGCGACGTTCGGCGGTCGGCGGATACCGCTGCCGTCGGCGAAGGCCATGTGGGCATCTGCCTAAGTCGCCATGCACTGTGTAAAGTAATGCAATGCATACCATCGTTCTGGTCGATGACCACGCTATCGTTCGTGAGGGATTCAAGCGGCTGATCGAGCTCGAGCCCGATCTGGACGTGGTGGCCGAGTGTCGCAATGCCGACGACGCAGTAGAGGCGGTGAGCCAATGGCGCCCCAATCTGGTAGCGCTGGATCTCTCGCTACCGGACGGCAGCGGCTTGCCATTGATCGAACATCTGCTCAGCGTATCGAGCGATACGCGCATCGTGGTGCTCAGCATGCACGACGGCGATCCCTACGTTTCCGAAGCGCTTCGTCGGGGCGCCAGCGGATATGTCACCAAGGGCGTAGCGCCGGAGGAGCTGGTCGCCGGGCTGCGAGCAGTCATGAACGGCGATGTCTTTCTAAGCTCGGATCTGCAAGAGCGCCGCGCCGGCCGCTCGAGCGCCGGGCTTGATCCGATCAGCCGACTAACTGCCCGCGAGCGCGAAGTGTTTCTGCTGCTGGCCGGTGGATTGACGCCGAAACAAGTGGCGGCGGAGCTGGGAATCGGTCAGAAAACCGTTTACATCCACCGCGCCAGCCTGATGGGGAAACTGGGCGCGGGTTCGGAGCTCGATCTCTATCGCATGGCGACCGATCGCGGGCTGCTTCCACTAAGCACCTGACGTTCCGCTAGTTCTGCCGGTCGGCAACAGCGCGTCGGAAAATCAACAAGAACATCAGTTGCTCTGCGCGCGATCCAGCATCTGCTTTGCGTGCGCGCGCGTCTCTCGAGTGATCTCCACGCCGCCCAGCATACGCGCCAGCTCGTCCCGACGGCCGGTAGCATCGAGCGTCTCGATATAGGTGCGCGTCGCGTCGCCGTCGCTCTGCTTGCTCACTCTGAGATGCGCATGGCCCTGAGCTGCGACCTGCGGCAGATGGGTCACGCAAAGCACCTGCCGCTGCGCACCCAGCGCGCGTAGTTTTTGGCCTACCACCTCGGCGACGGCGCCGCCGATGCCGGTATCGACCTCGTCGAAAACCATGCTGCCGACCGTGTCCTTACCCAATGTCGCCACTTCGATGGCCAGGCTGATGCGCGCCAGTTCGCCGCCAGAGGCCACCTTGCGCAGCGGTCGTGGTGGTTGGCCGGGGTTGGCGCTGACCAGCAGTTCGCAGCGTTCCCTGCCTTGGGGATCGGGTTCATCGCCATCGATCGATTCGAGCTCGATGCGCAGGACGCCGCCGGCCATGCCGAGCTCGCTCATCAGGGCGCTCACTTCGGTGGCGAGTTTGGTAGCGGCCGCAGCGCGCGCCTTGCTGAGTTCAGCCGCAGCGGTGCCGTAATCCTGTTCCAGACGCTCGCGCTGCGCAGCGAGTTTTTCTAGCGCTTCGCCCGCACCCTCGAGTTCGGCCAGCTCGGTGCGCACGGCGTCAAGCTTCTCGTACAGCTCCGCTGCGGGTAGACGATGGCGTCGTGACAGTTCGTGCAGGCGCGATAGATGCGTGTCGACTTCGTCGAAACGCTCGGGGTCGAGATCGACATCCTGCGCATAGCGGCTTAAGCCGTCGACCGCCTCGCCCAGCTGGATTTCGGCGTTGTCGAGCAGCTCCAGCAGCGGTGCCAGCCGGTCGTCGATCGCGGTGAGCTTGCCGAGCTCGGCATGGGCGCGACCGAGTGCGCGTCGCAGGGCGAACTCGCCGTCGCCGTCGAGCAGTTCGACCACGCCCGAGGCGCCTTCGGCCAGACGCCCGGCGTTGGCCAGCCGCTTGTGGCTGGATTCCAGCTCAGCGAGATCGGCAGGCGCAAGCGCCCATTTTTCCAGCTCGCCCAGTTCATGGTTCAGCAGACTGATGCGCTGGTCGCGATCGTCACCGCCGCTGAGTTTGCGCACGCGGGTGCCGAGCTCACGCCACTGCAGCGCGCTGTCGCGCACCTTGCTCAGCAGCGCGTCGTGGCCGGCGTAGGCATCCAGCAACGCCATTTGATGCGAGCGCAACAGCAGCGCCTGATGTTCGTGTTGACCGTGGATTTCCACCAGCAGCGACGCCAGTTCACCGAGCTGGCGCGCATTGGCCGGGCGTCCGTTGATCCAGGCCCTCGAGCTGCCTTCGACGCGGATCACGCGGCGCAGCTGGCATTGACCGTCTTCGTCCAGCTCCTCGCGCCGCAGCCAGTCGCGCGCTTCGGGCAGATCGCTCA
>CAIKJM010000408.1 GCA_903827735.1 uncultured Rhodanobacter sp.
AGGTGAATAATTCGAATGTGAAGACGCGTTATTTTTGCTTACCGTCGAAAATCTTCTATGCCATGCGTTGTGTAGCTAACTGTACTTAGATGCCAGATCTGGTGTCGTTATAGAGACCATCAGATTCTAGGCCGCTCGCCCGAGCGCCAAAGGCTCGGCGGCACTCTTGCAAGATGCGATTCAACGCGGCACATGCCATGTGAAGTTCGACGACCTCTGCGTGGATCGTTCCCGCGCCAACTTGGAGCACGATATGCCGAGTCATCTCCGCACCAAATCACTGCTTGCAGCCATCAGCTTAGCGGCGGCGTCATGCGCTGCCAGTTCCTTCGCCTACGCTGACACCAGCACCAGTCTTGTAACGGTCAAGCACGCGACTATTCTGCGACAGGGCGATACGGTAGTCGGGCCACTGGCCTACTCCCAGCCCATGCATGTGGTCGTGTCGCTGAAATTACGCAATCAGGCGCAGCTCCAGAACTATCTGAAGACGCCGGGGCACAAGCCGCTGACGCCTGCGCAGTTTGCTGCGCTCTATTCGCCCACCGCCGCACAGGCGCAGGCCGTCGCTGACTACATGACCAAGGCGGGCTTCACCAGGGTCGCGATTGCGCCGAACCGCATGTTGGTCGAAGGGTACGGCCATGCAGATACCGCGCAAGCCGCCTTCAGTACCACCTTTGTTCAAGTGCACACCAAAGATGGTCGCACTGCGTTCGCCAACGATAACGACGTTCAGATCCCTGCGTCACTGCAAAACTCGGTGCTTGAGGTCGTAGGCTTGCAGAACGTCCACGTTGCGCACACCTTTGTGAAACGGCTCAATCCCAATGCCGTACACACCAATGCCAGTGGCACGGCGATAGCGCATAAGCCGACGGATTTCGCAGCGATCTACAACGCCAGCAGCCTTTCACCCGCCACATCCATTCCCGTGGGCGTGATTACGGAAGGCAGCATGAGCAACGTTGAAAGCGATCTGCAGACCTTCACCTCAAACAATGGACTGCCCTCGGTCAGCGTACAGGTCGTCGGTAGCGGCAGCAGCGACACCAGCGGTGACGGCGAATGGGATCTGGATACGCAAGACATTGTCGGTATCTCCGGCGGCGTCCAGAAGCTCGTGCTCTACGATGCCGCTTCGCTTAGCGACGCCGATCTGAGCACCGACTATAACGCCGTGGTTTCCGCGAACGCCGTGCCGGTCATCAATGTATCGCTCGGCGAATGCGAGACCGACGCCGACACGGCCACCGACGACCAGATTTTCGAACAGGCACAAGCGCAGGGCCAAACGTTCTCCGTGTCGTCCGGCGACTCCGGCGCGGATGAATGCGGCAACGGCGGCATCACCCCGAGCTATCCGGCCAGTTCGCCTTACGTGGTCGCGGTCGGCGGCACTGAGCTTTACACCACGGGCGGCACCACCTTCAGCAAGGAAACGGTGTGGAACAACCTGAGCCAGAGCGAAGGCGCCACCGGCGGCAGCCCGAGCACGATTGAGCCGATCCCGAGCTGGCAACAGGGCGTGGGTGCTAACGGCAGCTCCAGCTATCGCGGTGTGCCGGACATCGCATTTGACGCCAGCCCGGTTACCGGATCCCTCGTGGTCGTCGATGGCCAGACCAATCAGCAGATCGGCGGCACCAGCCTTGCCTCGCCACTGTTCGTCGGCTCCTGGGCGCGCATTCTGCAGGCCAACGGCAGCCTCGGCTTTGCCGCCCCGCTCCTGTACGCCGACGCGGCCGCTAACTCGGGTGATTTCCACGACGTAACGTCCGGTAATAACGACGGGGAAACAGCCGCCGCCGGCTGGGACTACACCACCGGCTTCGGCAGCCTCAATGTGGCCAGCGTATCGGCAAATATCGCGAGCGCCAGCGGCAATGCCGCCGCGAACCTGGGCAAACGCACGGCTTCAAATAACACCGGTGGCACGACGCCCAAGCAGTAACTTCCTCCCGCGCACGGATGCGTCGGCGAAAGGATGCGCGTGATGGGAAAAAGACCCGGCCGGTTTGGCCGGGCTTTTTTTATGCGCATGACTGCCCCGCACTTGCTAATGCAGCGGCGCTAATCTTCCCTCTTCGCAGAAAAAGGAGTTTAGCCACCGATGCCCGTAACCGCCGCCAGGATTTTCCACGCGCTGCGCGAGGCGATCGTGACCATGCTCGCTGCGCTAGCCACGATGTTCTGCGCGCTGGCCCTGGACCCGGAGCCTGGCCCAGCCATTCTGGCCATCGTGCTGTGCGTGTCGCTATCGCGCAGCCAGCTTGATCGCGATCGACGCGGACGATGGGAAGCCGCCGTGACTCTGCCAGCCGTCAGTCTGGGCGCGCTGGGCGTGGGCCTGCTGTTGCTCCATGCGCCGTGGCTTGGCGCTGCCCTTTTTGTCATCGCCATTTCGCTGTCCATCTGGCTGCGCCGGTTCGGTCCGCTGGTGCGCCGAGCCGGTTCGCTAATCGCACTGCCCTTCGTGGTGATTCTCACTACGCCTTATATGCCGACGACGCGCGTAAGCCCAACGACGGCCCTGGTGCTACCCATCGTTGTCGCACTGCTTGCGCTGTTCTGGGTCACCTTATTTCACGTCGCTGCGCGCTGCTTGCACTGGCTTTCCCCGGTACCCGTCCAGACAAAGGATGCCCGCGCACCGGTTCCTCGCACCAGTTCACTACGCCCAATAGCCAGCACGCGAATGGCGATCCAGATGGCCATCGCCCTAGCTGCCGCGTTTGTCGTGGGCTATGCCGTTTTCGCGGACCGATGGGCCTGGATTGTACTGACCGCCTTTATCGTCGGCAGCGGAAATCAGGGACGGCTGGATGTCGCTTACAAAAGCGTGCTGCGCGTCCTGGGTGCCGGCGCAGGCACGCTTTTCGCCCTAGCGTTTGCCGGCCACCGCGCCAGCGACACCGCAACCGTTACGCTGATGCTTGCCGCGGTGTTCATGGGCATCTGGCTTCGCCCGCTGGGCTACGCGTGGTGGGCGCTATTCGTCACGCTGGCGCTGGCGCTCCTGCAGGGGTTTGAAGGGCCATCCGCCGGGCAGATCCTTTCGCTGCGGCTGGAAGAAATCGTGATCGGCGCAATCATCGGTGTGGCTGCGGCCTGGTTTGTGCTGCCGGTACGTTCCACGAGCGTACTGCGCCTGAGGATCGCCGACGCGCTAGCCGCTCTTGGCGAGGCGCTAGACCCCTCGAACACGACGCGCCAGCCCGACAATTTTGTGATGGCGATGAACCGCGTGGAAAGCGTTGCACCGGCCTTCCGCGCCAGCCGCTTGCTTGCGCGCCGGTTCCGCACCGTGCAGCCAGCCGACTGGGTCGACACCTTGATCAGATGCCGTGAGCCCGCCGTTGCGCTGATCGAAAACGGTGAAACGCCAGGTTCGGTCCGCAAGGCCGTTGGCGCCGCACGTAAGGCGATGCGCGAACCCCAGGACATACAGCAAGCGCTGCAGGATTTGCGACGCGCAATCATGGCTGCTGGGTAAAGTAGAAACCGGCAGCGACAAAAGCTGACGCATAAGCGCGCAAGCGCCACTCACCAAGCTACGTCGGTACCGTCCCACGCGATGAAACGACCGGTGTCAGCGGCCGTGCTTCGGGCGATGATCTCCAGCAGCTGCATTGCTGCTTTTTCCTTGGTGAACAGCTTGTCTGGCGGAACGCGCGCCTGAAATGGCGCCGAGAGCGGTGTATCGACGGTTCCCGGATGCAGCGTCAAACAGCAGGCGTTTCGATTACGCCGCGCCAGTTCGATCGCAAGAGTCTTCATCAGCTGGTTCTGCGCCGCCTTCGATGCGCGATAGGCGTACCAGCCGCCGCTGCGGTTGTCGGTGATGGAGCCGACCCTGGCTGAGAGCGAAGCAAACACCGCAGCTTGACCGTTGCACAGCAGCGGCATCAGCGCCTTGGCCAGCAGAATCGGCGCAAAAGCGTTGAGCGCAAACACACGTTCGAGATTGACCCTGCTGACTTGTTCCAACGTTTTTTCCGGCTGCAAATCTACCGCGTGCAGTATGCCGGCGGCGTTGATCACCCAGTCGAGCGTTTCGCTTCGCACAGAGACTTTGTCACGAAGCTTTTCCAGATCGCCTTCATCGGTGATATCGGCATCCAGCAACACCAGCCTCTCGCCATACGTTTCGCGCAGCGGCCTCAAGACTTCGGACCTTGAGGCGGACCGTGAGACCGCGAACACCACGCCAAGGCGCGAGTCGTCCAGCAACTGGCGTAGCATCGCCAATCCGATCCCGCTGGTGGCGCCCGTGACAAGCGCGCCGAATGGCTTGTCAGCAGCCGCATCAAAAGCGTTTTGATGGCCGACGCTCATACCTCGATCGAGCGCTTGTCGACGAGATCTGAAGTGATTTTTCCAGCGGCGTGCGGCATGCGAATCTCCTCAGTATGCCCCGGACTCAGCGGCGCCTGCCCAATTCTAGCGACCGCGGCGGCTATAACGGTTGCCTTGGGCAACATGGGTCAGTCCAGTAACCCGGCCGGCGCGTGTCGATCCGCAGGAAAAGATCACACGAATACGGTTAAATTCGTGCTCCACCGCTTTTATCTCGAGATTAGGATCCGTATGGCCAACCATCCCGCTATCGTTTACGGCCGCGTCGCGGTCATCACCGGTGCCGCCAGCGGCATCGGCCTCGCTACGGCCCGTCGACTCGGCCAAGTCGGCATGCGCGTCGTGTTGGCCGATATCGATGCGGATTCGCTTGAACGCGCCGTCGCCGATCTCTCCTCTAACGGCATCGTCGCTCGAGCGATAAAAGCCGACGTCAGCCGCCGCGACGATATGGCGCGCGTCAAAGCGCAGGCCGATGCCTTCGGGGAAGTGGCCGTACTGATGAATAACGCCGCGCGCGAAGGTGGCGATGGCCTGTTTGCCGATGTCGCAAAATGGAGATCCACGCTCGATATCAATCTCGGCGGCGCGCTGAACGGCATCCAGCTCTTTGTGCCGGACATGATGCGTGCGACCTGGCCATGCGTCGTGATCAACACCGGCTCGAAACAAGGCATCACCCTGCCCCCGGGCGATACCGCCTACAACGTGAGCAAGGCAGCGCTGCGCGCACTGACGGAATCGCTGGCTCACGAATTGCTTGCCACCGGCAATCGCGTCAGCGCGCATCTGCTCGTCCCCGGCTTCACCTTTACCGGATTCACCCGCGCGCGCGGCATCACGGAAAAACCAGCCGCGGCATGGACGCCCGACCAGGTTGTCGATTTCATGCTGCCCGCGCTGGCACGCGGCGACTTTTACATACTGTGCCCCGACAACGACGTGGACCGCGCCACCGACGAAAAGCGCATCCGCTGGGCCGCGAACGACATCATCGAGAACCGCCCCGCCTTGTCGCGTTGGCACCCGGATTACGCGCAGAAATTTGCCGACTATATGAAAGGTTGAGGTTTCTGCGATGGCGTTGCTCCATCACGTTGCGCCATATCCACATGAAAAAATATGTTTATGACAAATAGCCGCTAGACGCTAAAACGGAGGTCCATACCGCCAACCGCCGATCCTATGACGCTTACACGCTACCTCGCCGTTATCGCCGCCGTTGCTTTCTCTGCGGTCGGCCATGCCGACGAGAACACCTACGTCAGCCAGCCTTATCTCGGCCTGCGCTATCGCGACAGCACGCTGCATTCCAACAGTTTCGATAAGACCGGTCGCGCGCACACGCTGCGGCTGCAGCTGGGCTATCTATGGGCGTTCACACCGCACCTGGCGGCCTATGCCGAAGGCACAAAGGTGCAGCCGCTATTCGGTCGTCAGTACGACGATACGACGGGCCGGCGCACGCCTTACCCAGCAGAGGCGGACCCGCGGTCCACCGAACTCAGCAGCGCGTGGATGGGTTACGACAACGGCGACTTTGGCATTCGCGCGGGTCGGCAGTATCTGCACATCGACAACAACCGCTTTTTTAGCCCGAACTACTGGCGGCAAAATCCGCAGTCTTTCGATGGCATCACCACCTACGTCAAGCTTGCCGAGAAAACGACGCTGAGCTATGACTGGATCAATCAGGTCAATCGCACGGTGGGCGCGGACTTTCCCGATTACACGCAGCGGCGTTGGGAGCTCGATGGTCATCTGATCCATCTCGATCAGGTGCTGCCGCTCGGAACGCTCAGCGGCTACGGTTACTTCGTCAAGAACATTACTTCGGCGAAGAACTCGGTGCGCACCGTCGGCGCACGCTGGACCGGCACCGCGCCGCTGGGCGACACCAACACGAAGGTCGGCTGGACGCTGGAAGGCGCCCATCAAAACGACTACGCGAATAATCCGGCGCATTTCAGCCTGCCGTACCACCTGTTCGAACTGAGCTATGGATTTCCCGCCATTTCCGGCCGCCTTGGCGAAGAGTCGCTGGGCGGCGATGGCAAAAATGCATTCAACATCGCCTACGGGTCAGGCCACAGCTTCGACGGCTGGGTTGGCGTGTTTGCCATTCCGGCGAACGGCCTGCGCGATCGGTATGCCGGCGTCTATGGCACGCTGCCTTGGAAAGCGCTGACCTGGCTCGTCACCCAGCACTGGTTCGATCCGCAAAATGGCAGCGGCGCACGCTACGGTACTGAAACCGATGCCGGCATCAAGGCGCAGATCAGCAAGCGCTTCAGCCTAGAGCTGCAATACGGCGACTATCACGCCGACAGCTTCACCGTGAGCCAGCGAAAACTCTGGCTGCTGGCGGAATATCGTTACGGCAAGCAGGCGCCTTAACCCACCGGCTAAGCGCACCGCTTGGCGGCATAGGGCCACAGGTGGTTCGCACTTCGATGCATACGCATTTCAATGAATACGTATGCATACGCTGGTTGCTGCATTGCGATGCTTCCTACTATCCACGCACGGCGTTCGGCAACGTGCCGATACGTCCGCGGCGTGCATTGAGTCAGGGGTTTCGACATCACGGCAGCAGTTGCAGCACATTGCGCCGGGGCGTCCATCACCACGCGGTCTCTCCATCACGTCGACATCGCCACAGCTGATCGTCAACGACACCATGGGGAGATCGAAACGAATGAAACGTCACACGATTCTTGCAGCACTGCTGCTTTGTATTGGCCTTGCCTGCGCGCCGATCATGCCAGCGCATGCCGCGATCAACAGCATGACGCTGGGAGCCAGCTACAACGCGCAGAAAACCAGCATCACCTTCCGCGTGTATTCCTCGCAAGCGACGCGCATGGTGGTGTATCTGTATGCTAGCGGCTATGGCGCGCAGGATGTCGCCAATTACGTGCTCAGTTCGGTTGGTAACGGCGTTTGGGCGGTAACCGTGCCCGTATCATCGATCCAAGCGGCGGGCATTACCGGAACCGTCTACTACGGCTACCGCGCCTGGGGGCCAAACTGGCCCTACAACGCCAGCTGGGGCAAAGGCTCCGCCGCGGGTTTCATTTCGGACGTGGACGCTAGCGGCAATCGCTTCAATCCGAACAAGCTGCTGATAGATCCCTACGCGCAGGAGATCAGCCAGGACCCGCTCAATGCGTCGAACCAGAACGCCGACGTGTTCGCCTCCGGCGCCAGCTATCGCAACATCGACAGCGGCAACTACGCACCTAAAGGCATCGTGCTGATCCCCAGCACGCAAAGCACCGGCACCAAGCCGACGCGTGCGCAAAAGGACGACGTGATTTACGAGGTAAACGTGCGCGGCCTGACCGAGCAAGACAGCAGCATCACCGCCGCCTATCGCGGCACCTATCGCGGCGCCGGACTCAAGGCGCCCGCGCTCGCCAGCCTCGGCGTCACCGCGGTGGAATTTCTGCCGGTGCAGGAAACCCAGAACGACGCCAACGACGTCGTACCCAATTCGGACGCCAACCAGAATTACTGGGGCTATATGACCGAAGACTACTTTGCGCCGGACCGCCGCTATGCCTATAACAAGGCCGCCGGCGGCCCGACCGCCGAATTCCAAGCGATGGTGCAGGCCTTCCACAACGCCGGCATCAAGGTCTACATCGACGTGGTCTACAACCACACCAGCGAGGGTGGGACCTGGAGCGGTTCGGACCCCACCACGGCGACCATCACCTCCTGGCGCGGCCTGGACAACAGCACCTATTACGAACTCGCTTCGGGCAACCAGTACTACTACGACAACACCGGCATCGGCGCCAACTTCAACACCTATAACACCGTGGCGCAGAATCTGATCGTCGACTCGATGGCGTACTGGTCAAACACCATGGGTGTCGACGGCTTTCGTTTCGATCTCGCCGCCGTGCTGGGCAACAGCTGCCTCAACGGCGCGGCAACCTCCGCCGCGCCCAACTGCCCGAACGGCGGCTACAACTTCGACGCGGCCGATAGCAATGTGGCGATCAACCGCATCCTGCGCGAGTTCACCGTGCGACCGGCAGCCGGCGGCAGCGGCCTTGATCTGTATGCCGAGCCCTGGGCGATCGGCGGCAATTCGTATCAGCTGGGCGGCTTTCCCAAAGGCTGGTCGGAATGGAACGGCAGCTTTCGCGACAGCACGCGTCAGGCGCAGAACGAGCTGGGCAACATCGCCGTATCGATCGGCCAGGAAGCGAACAATTTCTCCGGCTCGTCCAATCTGTTTCAGGCCAGCGGACGCGCGCCGTGGAACTCGACCAACTTTATCGACGTGCATGACGGGCTCACGCTCAACGACGTGTATTCGTGCAACGGCGCCAGCAACGCGCAAGCGTGGCCGTACGGCCCCTCGGACGGCGGCACCAGCACCAACTACAGCTGGGATCAGGGCATGTCTGCTGGCACCGGCACCGCATTCGATCAGCGCCGCGCCGCACGCAGCGGCATGGCCTTCGAAATGCTCTCGGCCGGCACGCCGCTGATGCAGGGCGGCGATGAGTATCTGCGCACGCTTCAGTGCAACAACAACGCCTACAACCTCGATTCGGCCGCCAACTGGCTCACCAACACGTGGAGCGCCGACCAGTCGAATTTCTACACTTTCGCGCAGCGGCTCATCGCCTTCCGCAAAGCCCATCCGGCGCTTCGCCCAGCCACCTGGTATACCGGCAGCCAGCTCACCTGGTACCAGCCCAGCGGCAGCGTCGCCGACAGCAATTACTGGAGCAACAGCAGCAATCACTCGATCGCATATGTCATCAATGGCTCGTCGTTCGGCGACGCCAATTCCCTCTATGTCGCTTACAACGGCTGGTCCGCCAGCGTAGCGTTCACCCTGCCCGCGCCGCCCACCGGTACGAACTGGTACCGCGTCACTGACACCTGCAACTGGAACGATGGCTCCAATACCTTCGTCGCACCTGGCAACGAGAGCCTCATCGGCGGCTCCGGCACCAGCTATAGCCAGTGCGGCCAGTCCGTGCTGCTTTTGATATCGAAGTAATTTGCCCGGCTCATCTAGCGCAAGCGGCGTTTCCCTATAGCGGAAAAGGACTCCCGCCGCGTCCTTTTTCGCTATGGGGAAACGTTTCGGCACTTCATCGGGCGCGGACGACTACAATAGGCCGCCCTTACGGAGACACACCTTTGGCCAAGCCCAATTACTCGTTCGAAAAACGCCAGCGCGAAATCGCCAAGAAAAAGCAGCAGGAAGAGAAAGACGCGCGCAAGCGTGAGGAACGCGAAGCGGCCAAGGCTGCCTTGGACAGCGCAGCCAAAACGCCGGCGAGCGATCAGTAAACGTTGCCGATAAACCGGTGAATCGTGACCAGCGCCGGCTGAATCAGCAGCTCGACCGGCTCGGTCACAAACTGCCGAGCTGGGCTGCCCGTTCAGTGAAATGGCTGCGCAAGCCATCCTCGCGATGGGTGCGCCTGCCCGCGGGTTTTCTGCTGGTATTGGGCGGCATCTTCAGCATCCTGCCGCTGCTCGGTGTGTGGATGCTGCCGCTGGGTCTGCTGCTGCTCGTGCAGGATGTGCCCTTTCTGCGCCGCCCGACGCGGCGAGCCCTGACTGGTATAGAACACCGCTGGCGCCGACACAAACGACGCCAGCACCAGGCTCGCGCCTAAAAGACTAACCCGCCTTTTTCCTGACCGTCGCCTGCTGGCGTTTGGCCGCGCGGGCGCAGTCGGCCGACTGAATGCGGTGCGCATTCATGATCGCGGCGAGCAATCCTGGAAATCGTTTCTCCACTTCATCGCAGCGCGCCGTGTTGTGCATCTCCACGCCGCTACGCTCGCTGCGCACCAGGCCAGCTTCGCGCAGCGCGCGGAAGTGCTGCGACAGTGTGGACTTTGGAATGCTGCGATCGCTCACCTGCAGGAAATTGGAGCAGGTGTTGGCGCAGGCCGAGCTGGCCAGTTCTGCATAGATCGCCACACGCACCGGATCGGCGAGCGCATGCAGGATGCCCTCGACGGTGATGTCTTCGATCGACGGATGGATCAGCGGCCTCATGCGGAGGATCTTAGCAGCCCTTGACATTTAGTTCTATAGTTCATAAGTTACGAACTACGGGATTTAAGAACCCCAAACAAACATCCCCCACTCGAAATCAAAGGACACGTCATGAGCAAGCTCACCGGTAAAGTCGCCATCGTCACAGGTGCATCCAAAGGCATTGGCGCCGCCATTGCCAAATCCCTCGCCGCAGCCGGCGCATCGGTCGTTGTGAACTACGCCTCCAGCAAGGAAGGCGCCGAAAAGGTCGTCGCGGACATCACCAAGGCCGGCGGCAAAGCCGTTGCGGTCAAGGGCGATGTCTCCAAGGCTGCCGAAGCCAAGGGCATCGTCGACGCCGCCATTGCCCACTATGGCAAGCTCGATGTGCTGGTGAACAACTCGGGCGTATACGCGTTTTCGCCGCTGGAGGAAATCAACGAGGAGGAGTTCCATCGCCAGTTCAATATCAACGTGCTTGGCCTGCTGCTGACCACACAGGCGGCGAGCAAGCATCTGGGTGAAGGTTCCAGCATCATCAATATCGGCTCCGTGGTGAGCCGCATCACGCCGTCCGGAAGCGCGATCTATACCGGTACGAAAGGCGCGGTGGATGCGATCACCGGCGTACTGTCGCGCGAACTCGGGCCGCGCAAGATCCGCGTTAACGCACTGAATCCGGGTATGGTCGAAACCGAGGGCACCCATTCGGCCGGCTTCATCGGATCGGATTTCGAAACCGGCACGGTGGCACAGACACCGCTAGGCCGCCTCGGCCAGCCGAACGACATCGCCTCGATTGCCGTGTTCCTGGCCTCGGACGATTCAGCGTGGCTCACGGGCGAACAGCTGCTTGCTGGCGGCGGCGTGCGCTAATCGATGCCCATAGGACAATAGGACATTGACCCGCAGGTAAGCTGATAGCGCGGCATTTGGATAGGCAAAAGACCCCGCCGGAAATGGCGGGGTCTTTGTTTGATGCAGCCCCGCAAACACCGGCTATTCAGACGGCAGAAAATTCATCGCCGTTGATTACACATGCACGCTCGGCGTCATCCCAACGCTGGATTTACTTTGCGCTGCTATCCAGAAACTTGAGCAGCTCATGCATGCCGGGCGATTCGGTGGAATGATCTTCTACCCACGGCCGCTCGCGCGCCCACTGCTGCTGACTGAGCTTTTGCAAAACGCTGGCTGGCGCTTCGCGAAATCCCATGAACCACTTGCGGAAGAGCCGCTGCGGTATCTGCCGATATTCCATCTCGACGATATGATGGTGCCGCTTTGAATCGCGAATACGCGCGTAGACGTTATCCACGTCCGCCTGCGCGCCTTCGAAATACTGAAAGAACCGGCCGTCGCCGTACAGCAGCACCCCGGTAATACCGATCGCCTCGTTGTTCGCGCGGACGTCGACCAGCAGGCTATCGATGTCCTCACTCGACATAAGACGGGTTGCCCGACTCATGTACGCCACGCCAAAAATATCCATGCACTTTCCACAACGATGGGTCAAATCGGACCGCAGCCTGTTTTCGCCGCACCAACAAACGATTGGGCAAGAAACAGCCTGATAGCCCGGACGAAAAACCAGATTGCATCTCGCTGTGACCTACTAGGCCATCGTAGAGATCAACGATTCTTCCCTGATGCCGGCTATGGTGGCGGCTGCGATTCGCTGCTGCAAGCGCGGGCGCCGCTCAGTGAAACTGCTGTGAATTCCACGTCTGCAAGCGTAGCGAAGAAAATTCGACGCTCTTCAACTGCCGCCGAGTTCAATTAGTGCAACCACATGCCGCCACGGAATGAACCGCGGACAACGCAGCCGTCGGCGCTGACAACCGATCGCGGCTAACGGCGTTTGCTTCGTGACTGTTAGCAAACCGAGTTGCCGGACTGT
This sequence comes from uncultured Rhodanobacter sp., assembly GCA_903827735.1. Classification (GTDB taxonomy): domain Bacteria; phylum Pseudomonadota; class Gammaproteobacteria; order Xanthomonadales; family Rhodanobacteraceae; genus Rhodanobacter. The sequence goes on from CAIKJM010000408.1 coordinate 12,287, forward strand.
CACATCGGTGAATTACTTTTGGTCCCTCATACGCCGCATTGGGCCGATCTTCAGCGACTCACCATCTCCACGACTGACTCACTCTGAACACGCGTATGCTCATCGAGGCGCAGACGTCTAACCGCACCGAACAATTCTCGGCGCGTGATTTCGCAGGGTTGCTGGTCGTCGTATTGATCGGTCTGGCGGCGCGGCTGCTGCATATCGACAGCCAGCCGTTTTGGCTCGACGAAGCGTTGACCTATCAGCGCATCCATCTCGGTATCGACAATCTGATCGCCGACAGCTTCAGTAATCGGCACATGCCGAGCTATTTCCTGATGCTGCAGGCACTCTCGCCGTTCGACGCAAACAGCGCCGGGTTGCGCATCCCATCAGCCCTGTTCGGAACAGCATCGATCGCAGTGGTGTTCACCATCGCGCGGCGCATCGCCGGTCGCGCCGCCGCCGTGGTTGCGGCCCTATTGATGGCGCTGTCGCCGCTGCAGGTCCAGTACGGCCAGGAGGCGCGCTCGTACACCCTAGTTACCCTGCTGATCACCGTCGCACTATGGGGTCTGGTGCGCCTGGCGCAAAATCCGCGCTGCGCGGCGCTGGACTTTCGCCATCCGGCGTTCGACCGCTTCGGCTGGGCCGCTTACGTCATCGGCACCATCGGCGCGCTGGACGTGCTCGGCGACGCGGCGCCCTGGCTGCTCGCCGCTAACCTTGCGTTGTACCTGATCTGGCGCAGCCTGCGCGCCCCGCACGGCAACAACGAAGCAAGCCTCGGATTTCGGCGCAACTGGCTTTTTAGCGCAGCCCTCATCCTGATTTTTTGCATGCCTTTTTATGGCGCCATCCTCGCCTTCAGCGACGGTCAGATGCTGCAGAAGTTCGACTGGATTCCGCCGCTGAGCTGGCAAAACCTGCGGGTTGCAGCGAAGAGCGCCTATCTGATGCGGATGGCCGCGGTAGTGCGCTTCAGCATATTACCCACCGCCGTTCCGCTGCTCGGCGTGCTGGTCGCGCTACTCTGCGGCATCGGCTTGTACCGCATGCGCGGTCGGCTTGAAGGTCGCGTTCTGCTGCTGGGCTTTGCGCTGCTGCCGCTGCTGCTGCTGGCCGTGTCGCTGGTGAAGTCGATGGTGCTACCGCGCTACATCCTGTGGAGCGCCGCGCCATTTTTTATTCTGGCGGGGATCGGCGCGGCCGCCCTACCGCGCCGGATGCAGCCGGTGGCGCTAACCGCGCTACTGCTGCTGTGTACGATCAATCTCCTGCCGGTTTATCACACCGAGACGAAACCACGCTGGGACCGCGCCGCGGCGACCCTGTCGGCGCAGGTGCGCCCTGGCGATACCGTGTTCACCGGCGATACGAACGCCCCCACGATGCTCGCGGTATTGCAGCCCAAAGACCAGGCGCCGATCGATCAGTCTGCGCTGGTGACATCCAAGCTCGACGTAGCGTTGGCACGTTGGAAACAGGGCAGCCGGGTATGGGCCATCAACGGGCGCTCGGCCATGGGACCCGGCACGACGCTCGATGCTTTCAAGAGCCGCGTCGCTGCTTTGGGTACGCCAACATTGGAAATTCCTGAGGGCAAGGAAATCACGATTCTTCTGTTCGACGCACCGGATACCGCCGAATCGATCTCGGCACACGGCGATGCGACGTGGCCGCTCACACCGCCGATCGCGACAGCGATCGAAAGCCCTCCGGTGAGCCGTCGACGAATTGCTCCGTAAGCATGCGGATAAACGCAGAGACCTTGCGGCTGACATGACGGTGCGGCGCATATAGCGCCCACACTTCGATACCCCTACCCACCGCGCTCCCCCAGTCGACGAGACGGCCGGCATCGACATCGTCCTGCACCAGCGAGCGCGGCATCATCGCCACCCCGGCGCCATCGAGCACCGCGTCGTGCACCATCGGCATGGATGACAAGCGCATGGCCGCGCGTGTGTGGATCTGCTGCGTTTGGCCGTCACGCGCGATCGTCCAGGGGGAGCTCTCGGGTGCACCAAGCAATAACACGGCACGCACCGACGCATCATCGCTGGCCGACTGGGGCCGGCGGATCGAAGGCGCCGCCACCACGATCAGCTCGTCGCGCAGAAAACAGCGGCCGGCCAGTTCGGTCGTCGGCTTCGGATTGGCGCGCAACACCAGATCGTAACCATCCACCAGCGGATCGATGAAGCGATCGTCGGCGGTGATTTCCAACTGCACATCGGGATACGCCGCCGCATAGCGTGCAGCAATGCGACCCAGCCCGCGCTGTGCGAACAGCACCGGCGCACTGACACGCAGGCGACCGTGCGGGAGACCCACCTCACCAATCAGCGCCTGCTTGATGTCGTCAATGCGATCAAGCAGTGCCGACGTTTGCTCGTGCAGCGCGGCGCCGTCGTCGGTAAGGCGCAAGGTGCGCGCGCCGCGTTCGATCAAGTGCACGCCGAGCGAATCCTCCAACTGCCGAACCCGCCGCGAAAGCGTCGCCTTTGGCCGCCCCGTCGCCCGGCTGGCGTGGCTGAAACCGCCGTGGCTGGCCACAGCGTTGAAGTCGACCAGCGCTTCGAGATCCATAGATGTTCCATTTATGAGACTTGATGTCCCGATTATGCGTCTTTCGTATCCATTACGAAACGATCAAAGTAGCTCCGTACCCGCTTCAAACTACCGCCAACAAAACCCATTCCCCGAAACGAAAGGAGTAACGACATGAGCATTCTCGTCACTGGCAGCACCGGCGCCATCGGCACCCAGGTCGTCAACGGCCTGGTGGCCCAGAGCGCCACCGTGCATGCACTGACCCGCAACCCCGACAAGGCCAGCCTCCCCAAAGGCGTGCGCGCCGTCGCCGGCGAAATGACCGACGTCGAGTCCATGCGCGCCGCGCTGAAAGACGTCGACACCCTGTTCCTGCTCAACGCGGTCGTCGCCGACGAAGTCACGCAGGCACTGATCACGCTGAATCTGGCACGCGAAGCCGGCATCCAGCGCATCGTCTACTTCTCGGTTCAGAACAGCGACGCGTTCACCGACGTGCCGCACTTCACCGGCAAATACACGGTGGAACGTGCAATCGAACAGCTCAACCTGCCGGCCACCGTGCTGCGCCCGTCCTACTTCATGCAGAACGACGTCATGCTGAAAGGCGCGCTGGAGAATGGCGTCTACCCGATGCCGTTAGGCGAGCTGGGCGTATCGATGATCGACACCCGCGACATCGCCGAGATCGCCGTTGCCTCTCTGCTGCGTCGCGAGCAGGCCGCTACTCCGCTGCCGCGTGAAGTGATCGAACTGGTCGGTCCCGATGCCATTACCGGCAACGACGCTGCCGCGATCTGGTCTGAAACCCTGTGCAAGCCCGTGGCTTACGGCGGCAACGATCTGGTCGGCTTCGAGAAGAACATGGCCAGCCGCGCGCCGTCGTGGTCCGCTTACGACATCCGCCTGATGCTGGCGCGCTTCCAGAGCGACGGCATGCTGCCCAAGCCCGGCGCCATCGACGTCATGACCGGGATCCTCGGCCATGCGCCGCGCTCGTATCGGGAGTTCGCAAAAGAGACCGCGGCTTCGTGGACGGCGTGATCTCTCGACCCAGGTCGTTTCGTTGCACCACGAGCGACGCACACTAAGTCGCATCGAGGTAGACGACGAGCTGTCCACGCACCGACACCGCAGGGCCCTCTTTCGAGCGGCCCTGTTTTTCTGCGCGTGCAGCGCGACGCAGCCTACATTCCAGCGACTGTCGACCGGCACGGCGTTTGATAGGCAGCGCTCCGCGCTAGCGTGTGAGACAACTGACTTGTTGAACCCATTTTCGAAACGAGACATAAGTTAAATGCTCGATCACGCGGATGCGCCTAGACTCGACCAGCGATCGCGGCCTTCCCATGGCGCACGTCGTGGCTGTCGTTGTCGTCCGCCTTAATTACCCTGTTTGGGCATGCACCAATGCCCGACACAGGCGATCACTCGCCCCATCGTGAGGAGCATACGTTCATGACTCACATCGCTCGACCCTCTTTTCAGCGTTACCTCGCCATGGCCGTGGTTGCCGCGGCGGTGACTGTTGCCGCGGTACCCGCGCAGGCACAGCGCTATGGCAATGGCTATCACGGGCGCCCGCAGCCGCACTACGACCGACGCAACGACAATCGATATCGCGACCGTGGTCGCGGCGGCGGCAACGGCGGTCTCATCGCTGGTGCCCTGCTCGGCGTGATCGCCGGCGCTGCGATTTCGAATGCGGCTCAGCGACCGCCGCCGGACGTGGTGTACTCGTCACCGCCGCCGCCTCCGCCGCCGGGTGTTGTCTATTACAACAACAGCTATCCGCCGCCGCAGAACGGCTACTAATCAGTGCGACGCGCCCGCAAGGGCTGCTGTCGATCACGCCACGCGCATCGGAGCACCACCTATGAAACAAACCATTCGTAACATCGCTGTACCCGCGCTGCTGTCGCTCGCCGTTTTGACGACATCTGCATTTGCCCAGCAGGCACCCGCATCGCCCAGCGGTTCGTCCATGTCGACTCCAAAGAGCCATGCGCAAAAGCACGCGGACGTTGTCGAAGAGCGCATCACTGAACTGCACGGCCAGTTGAATATTACCGATCAGCAGACCAAACAGTGGGATGCATTTGCGCAGACCATGCGCGACAACGCCAAGAAAACCGACGGCGCCTTTCGCGATCGTGCCAGCAAGCTCTCCAGCATGAACGCCGATGACGCGATGAAGTCATATGCTGCGTTGGCCCAGCAGCATGCGGAAAACATGCAGAAGCTGTCGTCGGCCTTCAGCGATCTGTACGCCGTGCTGTCACCGGAGCAAAAGCAGGTGGCGGACGCGATGTACCGCAACGAGCAAGCGAAGAAGAAAGCCGCTCATTCGTCGCACAAACACGGCACATCTGCGGCACCGGCGAGCGCTTCTTCGGCCAGCTGATCAATTCTCTTAGCTATTGACGATAAGGCCGCTCTCGAAGCGGCCTTTTTTTTTTGGCCAACGAGACGCAAAGAAAGTGATGGAAGCGCTTCATCGGCGCCTGTGCTGCCTTCGTTTTCCAACGCATTCACACCTTCGATCTTATCCTTGGCAACTGCTGTTTTTTGCCAACTGAAATCCGCTCGTACGAGGAATACCCATGCCCCAGTCCACCCCCGTCTGGTTCATCACCGGCTGCTCCACTGGCCTTGGCCGTGCGCTGGCGCAGCGCGTTATCGAGAACGGCTCACGCGCCGTCGTGACCGCACGCGACCCATCCAAGATCGCCGACCTCGTCGCCGGCCACGAGGACCAGGCCGTGGCCGTAGCGCTCGATGTAAACGATGCCGCACAGATCAAGGCGGCGGTGAAGGCCGCCGAGGAAAAGTTCGGTCGCATCGACGTGCTGGTCAACAACGCCGGCTACGGTTATCAGTCCACCGTGGAAGAAGCCGAGGACAAGGAAATCCGCGCCCAGTTCGAGGCCAACGTCTTTGGCCTGTTCGCCATGACCCAGGCGGTTCTGCCGAGCATGCGCACGCGGCGCCAGGGACATATTTTCAACATCACATCGGTGGCCGGCTTTATCGGCTTTCCTGGTTCGGCCTTCTATGCGGCCAGCAAGCACGCGGTGGAGGGCTGGGCCGAAGGTCTGGCGGCAGAAGTCGAACCGCTTGGCATCAAGGTCACTTGCATCGAGCCGGGCCCGTTCCGCACCGACTGGGCGGGACGCTCGCTCAAGCAGACGCCGAGCAAGATCGCCGACTACGCCGACACCGCCGCCGCACGCATGCGCGGCACCAGCGAAGGCAGCGGCAAGCAGGCTGGCGATCCAGCCCTCGCCGCGCAGGCGATGATCGATCTGGTTGGTCATGCCAATCCACCACACCATTTGGTGCTGGGCGCCTGGGGCGTGGAAAAGGTCACCGCCTATCTGAAAGACGTGCTGGCTGAGGTGGAGGCTTGGCGAAAGGTTGGCCTGGCGACTGACTTCGCCGAGAAGTGAGCGCGAACGCAGGCAAGCCTGGCTCTCGCCTGCTTTCTGCGCATAAAAAAGGCCGCCTGATGGCGACCTTTTTTATGCGCTAAACGGACTCGGTGTAAATCAGGCCGAGACGCCTTCCTTCTTCAAGCTGGCCATATCAATCACGAAGCGATACTTCACGTCGCTCTTTAGCATGCGCTCGTAGGCCTCGTTGATGTTCTGGATATCGATCTTCTCGATCTCCGAGACGATGCCGTGCTCGGCGCAGAAATCCAGCATCTCCTGCGTTTCGGCAATGCCACCGATCAGCGAGCCGGCCAGCGAACGACGGCCGAAGATCAGCGCGCCGGCAGCGAGCTCTGCCGGCTTGTCCGGCACGCCGACCAGCGTCATGGTGCCTTCGCGCTTGAGCATCTGGAGATAGACGTCCAGATCGTGCTTGGCCGACACGGTGTCGAGGATAAAATCGAAGGTACCCGCGTGAGCCTTCATTTGCTCGGCGTTGTTCGACAGCACGACGTCATCGGCGCCCAGACGCAGCGCATCCGCACGCTTGGACTCCGAGGTGGTGAACTGCACCACGGTGGCGCCGAAGGCGTGCGCCAGCTTCAGCGCCATGTGACCCAGGCCGCCCAGGCCGACCACGCCGACCTTGCTGCCCTTGCCCACTTTCCAGTGCTTCAGCGGCGAGTACGTGGTGATGCCGGCGCAAAGCAGCGGAGCAGCAGCTGCCGGATCGAGCTTGTCGGAAATATGCAGGGTGAACGCCTCGTCCGTCACGATCTGGCTGGAATAGCCGCCCTGGGTCACGGTGCCGTCGTGACGGTCCTTGCTGGCGTAGGTAAAGGTGGCACCCTTCTCGCAGAACTGCTCGAGGTCTTCCTTGCAGCTGGCGCATTCGCGGCACGAGTCGACCATGCAGCCGACGCCGGCCATGTCGCCGACCTTGAACTTGGTCACGCCTTTGCCCACCGCGGTCACGCGGCCGATGATCTCGTGACCCGGCACGATCGGGTACTTGCCCTGACCCCACTCGTCGCGGACGGTATGAACGTCCGAATGGCAGACGCCGCAGTAGAGGATGTCGATGACGACGTCGTGGTCGCGGGGGTCGCGGCGCTCGAAGCGGTACGGCGCCAGCGGCGCTTTGGCCGACGACGCGGCGTAGCTGAGAGTGGGAAGCATGGAATGTCTCCTTTGGGGGGAAGTAAGCCCCCCTAGATTACGCGTTGAATAGCAACCGTAGTAGTCTCAATACCGGCTTTCAAAAACAACCCGGAGTTTCCAATGGATCGGCTTCGCGCGATCGAAACCTTTCTCAAGGCGATCGATCTGGGCAGCTTCAACCGCACGGCCTCTGCCCAGGGCATCACGCCGCAGGCGGTCAGCAAGGCGGTGCGCCAGCTCGAACGAGAACTGGGCGTGCAGCTGTTCCGCCGCAGCACACGCAAAAGCAGCCTGACCGAGGAAGGCCGCCGCTTTGCGGACAAGGTACGGCCGGGCATCGAGCTGGTGAACAGTGCCTGGCAACAGGTGCAGAGTGCGGTCACCGAAGAACAGGGCACCATCCGCCTCACCGCCTCGCCGACCCTGGGTCGAGCCTTTCTGCTGCCGCTGATCGGCGCGTTCCGCAAGGCCTATCCGGGCGTGCTGGTCGAGCTGCTGCTGGACGATCGCTACACCGACCTGATTGGCAGCGATATCGACATCGGCTTCCGCAGCGGCTTTCCGCCGGACGCGCAGCTGGTGGTGCGCGAGCTGTTTCGCATCCAGCTGCTGATCTGCGCCAGCCCGGCCTACCTTGCCGAATACGGCGTGCCGACAAAACGCGAACAGCTGGAACAGCATCAGCTTACCGGCGCGCGTCACCCGAATACCGGCCGCATCTCGCCATGGGAGTTTCAGGACAAGGGCGAGCTGCGCTTCGGCGATCTGCCGGCCGGCTTCACCAGCAACGACCCCGAAGCCGAAACCCAGGCCGTGGTAGACGGCCTCGGCATCGGCCAGCTGGACAGCATCAGCGCCGCAGGCCACCTGCGCAGCGGCGCGCTCGTACCTTTGATGCTGGACCAGCTCAACGAGCGCTACGGTGTCTATATGTACTACGCCCAGCGGACCGAGATGCCCAGCCGCGTGCGTGCCTTCATCGACTTTGTGATGGCGCAGACCGGCAGCGCGAGCGCCTGTCGCCTGACCGCTGAGGAACTGAAAACGCTGCACCGTCGAGGCATGCGTGCCCTAGCACCGGGCAAGTCGGCGCGGCCGGCAAAGCGCGTCTGATCCAAGGCGTTTGCATCACGCTTCGACTCATCCATTCCGCGCCGAAAGCGGCGGTAGGTTACGATCCGGCGTTCATCGCATTGCGGCCGGCTGCCGCTGTACCAGGAGCATTCTCGTGTCGCACTGTTCCAGCCCGCTGCTGACTCGCCCGCTTGCCAATGCGCTTCTCGCGGCGCGCGACGCCGGCGCCAGCACATGGAGCGGCAGCGTCGACCTGGGACGGTCGGCCATCAGCATCACGTTGGATCACGACGCCTGGCACTGGCGCGACCGGCTCTACCCCTACCCGTCGAAGCTGAAAGACCGCACGATTTATCACTGGGACGGCGACGAGTTCGCGCCGGTGTCGCGCTTTGCCGAGTCTCTGATCAAGCTGGTGCCCACCGAGTGGGGCGCGCCCACGTTCGAGATCGACGGCATCAAGATGCTGCCGACCTCGAAGGAATCGCCGTTCGAGGATGCGCGCCGCAAAGTGGCGCTGATCGAACCCCGCGGCAAGATGGTGCTCGATACCTGCGGCGGCCTGGGCTACTTCGCCGCGTGCTGCCTCGAAGCCGGCGTGGCGCATATCCACTCGCTCGAAAAGAACGCCGACGTGCTGTGGCTGCGCACGCTCAATCCCTGGTCGCCCGATCCGGACAGTGTCGCCAGCGGCGGGCGCCTGCAGCTCAATCATGCCGACGTATCGCAGGCGATAGCGCAGATTGCCGACGCCTCCGTCGATGCCCTGCTGCACGACCCGCCGCGCTTCGGCATCGCCGGCGAACTCTA
>CAIKJM010000409.1 GCA_903827735.1 uncultured Rhodanobacter sp.
GTCAATACCGGCCAGATAAGTCAGGCCATTGTTGGCGGCCTGCTGATCGAGCAAGACTTTAGCCTTCGCAACTGGGTTCAACCAGCGTTGAATGCGTACCGAAGTAACTTGGCCGAGGTCAGGCGCAGCCTTTCCGTTCATTTCAACGGCATGAAGCAAAGCGTGTCATGGAATGACCCTTTGGGCGGGTTCTTTCTGGTGATGGAACTACCATTCCAATTCGACGGTGCGGCACTCGTTAAATGCGCGGAGGAATATGGAGTCATATTGATGCCGATGTCTTTTTTCTCGTGCGACGACTCCCAAGACAACTGCTTGCGATTGTCGTTCAGTGGCGTGGAACACGGCGACATATCCGAAGGCTTGAGGCGATTCAGTTCATACGCGAGCGAACGAATAAAATCGCTCGACTCTCTGCCAGGCAATAAAACCAACGCAGAAGAAGGCATATGCTAATCCTCTTCATCAAAAAGTACCGCGCGGTTATCTTTCTCACACTACTTCTTTCTTGCGCCAGCGTCGGCGTAACCATGGCGCTCCTGTCTCTGATCAATGATCTTGCGTCCAGGAACGTCATTGCGGACAACTATCGACCGCTTGCCGCCGGGGCTGGCTGGTTAGCGGCCCTTCTCATAACCGGCGCAGCATCGCAGTATTTGCTGGCCCGCCTAGGCTCGGATCTTGTTGCGCAGTTGCGAGTTGAACTTGCGCAACGTTTCATCGAGCTTGATTATATGAAGCTGGCAGACCGAAAGCACACTGTCTTCGGATCGCTGATAGAGGATATCCAAAGCATTGCGCCTCTCGTTTTAATGGCGCCTCTCCTTACGTATAACATTCTTCTTTCCGCATTATTTACGGTATATCTCGCCTCTATATCGGCGCTTATGCTTGTTGTCCTGGTGGCGTTTCTCAGCCTGACGTTCGTCGCTTCTTTTTTTCTCGAGCGCAATACGAGAAAGAAATTTGATGTTCTCAGGGGCTGCGAGGAAGAGGTATTTGAAGGCTTTCGCACGATAAGCGAGGGAAAGAAGGAGATGTCCCTAAACAAAGCCCGAGCTCGCCATTTTTCGGAGAAGGTGCTGCATCCCGCCATCGAAGGCACAAAAAGCGTCATGGTGGATGTTCATACACTGTGGGGATTTAACGACGCCTGGTCGACCTCCGTCATGTATGGGGCAGTATTTCTGGTCGTTTATCTCGGGTACGCGGCGTTCGATCTCTCCCAGGCTACCGTTGTGCGATTTGTAATTGGCGCTCTTTTCCTTGTTGGCCCGATGAACTTTATTATCAATACGGGCAAGCAAGTCAGTCTTGGCTTTGCCAGTCTTAGGCATCTAGAGCGTGTTGGATTAGACGTCAATGGTGAGTTGGAAGCGGACAAGATTGAACAATCGCAAAGCTCTGGCCTGGAATTGCCATGGAGTTCTATAAGTTTGCAGAATGTTTGCTATCGATATCCCAATGCCATTGAATCGTCGCAAGGCATTGGCCCGTTGAACCTTAATTTTTCACGCGGTGAGATGACATTCATCGTTGGTGGCAACGGTAGCGGCAAGTCCACACTGCTACTGTTGCTCTGCAGTCTTCTTACGCCTGATAGTGGTGATATTTGCATCGATGGCCGCCCGGTCAGAGACGCATTGTCGGATTATCGAGGTTTGTTTTCAGGCGTCTTCGGTGATTTTTTCTTATTTCCTCATGTCATTGATCTTTCTGGCAAAGAAATATCGGATTCAGAAATTCTCGCGCTCATAGAAAAGCTTGGATTGACGGATCAGGTTGAGGTGAGCGACGGAAGGATAGTGAACCTCAATGTATCTACAGGTCAGAGAAAGCGGCTGGCATTGCTTCAGTGTTACGCGGAAGACAGGGATATTTTCTTCTTCGATGAATGGGCCGCTGATCAAGACGCTCACTTTAGGGATTACTTTTATATGGATTTGCTTCCGGCGCTCAGGAGTCGCGGAAAGACGGTTATCGCCATTAGCCACGACGATCGCTACTTCGATGTTGCTGACAGGGTAATTGGCCTTGAAGCTGGCCGCGCCCTGTCCGACACACGTATAGGCGCGGTGAGCGACATCGGTGCCACGGCATAGACAGGTTTCTAATATCGCACCCGGTGAGCGGACCGGGTGCGGAATAGCTTCAGGCATTAGGAGGGCGCGGAGGAATGGAAACTATTCGATTAGTGCGGACTTGTCTTCGTGCCGGCATTCATGCTCCCGCCGCAGCAGGCAAGCCCTCATTCCGCCCTGACCTGGAGTGTACGGATTGGAAATCGTTGGCTGATCTGCATGAAGTCCCAAATGAGAACGGCGCCAATTTTCTGATAGCGGCCTTGTTGGTATGCCTGGCGCGAAGAAATCCCGATGAAAGTGTTCTGCTATCGGTCGAGTGCTTACCTTGTTCGCAAAGCGCTCATGCGCCGCATTCGTGCGAAAGCACGGATGATCCTATGGTCTCGATTAATCCTGGAGATAGTTTCGCTCGGCTCGTCGATGTGATCACCCAGCTAAGGGGTATCGACAGCGGCGGGTTTAGTGCCAGCAGAGTTTCCCGGATACAGATCGGCGGCGACGACATTTTCGATATTGATGATCGTACGTTTTCCGTAGTCATCTCCGACACGGTGGATGTTGCTTCTCGATCGCCAGATATCGGCTTGCCAGCGTGCCTGCAAATAGTGCCCGCTACCTCTGCATTGCGTTGGCTCTTTGATCCACAAAGCGTTTCGGTATCCGCGCTCGATGATCTATTCGTAAATGTCGAGTCACTGCTTTCATTTGGGTTGCGCAAGGCTTCATTCAGTTTACCCTGCGAAACCGTGAACATCCTGCCGCCAGCCGAGCGCGAGCTGCTGCTGCGGACCTGGAACCGCACCGAGACGGACTATCCGGCGACATGCTGCATCCACCAACTGTTCGAA
>CAIKJM010000410.1 GCA_903827735.1 uncultured Rhodanobacter sp.
AAATCTTTTTCCTTTTCGTCTTGTTCTTGATTACTTCTGCCCTGCATGCGCAACAGCCTGGTGTGGATTGCGCCCCAATCCAAGGACAAGGCTGGTCAGGTTGCGCACCTATCAACTCACCGCAACAACAGCAACAGTCGCCAGCACCGCGGCAACCTCCGGAGCGATGGCAGGATCATTGGGGGGCCATTGCCACTTATGAACCAAATGGCAGTCTTGGGGCTGTCACTAACATGCCGAGTCAGAGAACCGCTGAAAGCGCCGCTCTAGAGGATTGTCAGTCGAAGCACGGATCAACCTGTAAAATCAAACTGTCTTACCGCAATCAATGTGCCGCAATGATAGTTGGCGGCAAAGATTACAACGTAAATCCGGGCTCTACAGTGGACAAGGCTATTGAGGACGGTATGAATACATGCCGTACTTACGCTACCGACTGCCACGTCTACTACTCCGCGTGCAGCCTGCCTGTGCGAATTCAGTGATCGAATCAAAGGGGTCAGAGATATTATCCGGCGCGCCAGCAAGGCTCGCGCTGATGGCTGGCAGGTTTAGATGCGACGACAGTGGAACTTCCCATCGATGGCGGGAGGTCGGTTGTGCCACGTCAAATGCGTCTGGATCTAGCTGGTGTGCCGCAGCATGTCATCCAGCGGGGAAATAATCGTCAACCCTGTTTCCACTGCGAACATGACTTCCTCTGCTACCTGACACAGCTTACCGAAGCCTCACAAAAACATGAAAAACAAAAGGGGTCAGAGACATTATTCGACGCGCCAGCAACGCTCGTGCTGGTGCTCTCAAACTTTAGACGCAGCGAAAGAATCAAAGGAATCCATAATGTCTCTGACCCCTTTGTTGCTGAGGCCTTCCCCGCCAACAAACCTCGCCTACGAACACTGCTATAAACCCGAATCCGCAATATGCAAATGCCCCCGTCTCTCCACCAACATCGAGCAGGTGAAGGAGCAATCGATGATTTCTACCTATCGACTCATTACTAAGGCTAGCTTGCTACTCGGGCTAATCATATTTGACGCCGCGCATGCGCAACAGCCCGGCGTGGATTGTGCGCCCGTCCAGGGGCAAGGATGGCAAGGATGTGCCCCACTCAATAACGGTTCAACGCAACAGGCGCCTCAGCAACAGCCTTCCCAACCTCCTCCTCGTTGGATGGATCAATGGGGAGCGATTGCTACGGACGAACCAAAAGGAATTCTTGGAGCAGCCACTGGCTTATCAAGCAAGCTCGAAGCTCAGCAGAGTGCGCTTGCCGACTGTGCTGGAAAAGGTGGAGCGCCTTGCAAACTCGAAATAGCGTACAACAACCAATGTGCTGCATTAGTCGTAGGTGACAAGGTCTACAACACTTCTTCCGCAGCCACGATACAACAAGCCAGTCAATCAGGCATGGACCGATGTAGCAAAGTCTCTACCAACTGCCATGTCTACTACAGCGCCTGCAGCATGCCCGTGCGCATCCAATAGCGATGCGAGCCAGGGATCAACAGAAACCGAATCAAAGGGGTCAGAGACATTATCCGTCATGACCCCTCTGTTACCCGTATTCCCCATGAGTCGCCGCGCGATGAAAATCTTTTTCCTTTTCGTCTTGTTCTTGATTACTTCTGCCCTGCATGCGCAACAGCCTGGTGTGGATTGCGCCCCAATCCAGGGGCAAGGCTGGTCAGGTTGCGCACCTATCAACTCACCGAAACAACAGCAACAGTCGCAAGCACCGCAGCCACCTCCGGAGCGATGGCAGGATCATTGGGGGGCTATTGCAACTTACGAGCCTGGCGGAGTGCTAGGCGTTGCAACCAACATGCTGGATGAAAATCAAGCTAAGCAATCGGCTATGGCCGATTGCGAAAAAAAGGGTGGTGGATCGAATTGTAAGTTTCAGCTTGCATATCGAAATGGATGCGCCGTACTCCTTGTGGGAGGTAAAGCATTTAATGTCGCGTCAGATGCGACGATAGATCGGGCCACGCAGTCTGGTATGAAAATTTGCACTGCGAATGGAAACCCCAATTGCCACGTCTACTACTCCGCCTGCAGCCTACCCGTTCGCATTCAATAGGAGGAGAAACCCGGACGGAGAAATCAAAGGGGTTATAGACATTATTCGACGCGCCAGCCAGGCGCGCGCTGGAGAAACTGGGACGTGGGAAATTGAATCTCTCCGGGTTTGCTTCCGCTTCGCGTTGGCCCCTTGAGCCTCGCACGCTTACCGGTCGGCCCAGGGTCTGTTCCGCTATGGCCTGAAAGCGTTTGCTTCCGAAGGCACGCTCTTGTTTCAGGTGTTGGCGAATAGCCAGCAAGTGCCCCAGCAAACGCAGTTAGTGTCGGCGGTTGTCGTCATCGAGAAAGATGGCGCATTGATTAATGCCACATTGGGTGATGTGTAACGGTACGCCAGGAAAATCGAGGCGAGCCTGACGAGGCATGTTGTTGGCCCGATGCGTGGGCGACCGCGGTGACTGCGCGCTTTCGCACCATTGGCATCGGTGAGAGGAGGTGGCATTAGTAAGTGCAAGCCGCGCGTCGGTGGCTTGCTCCCTCCGTCCGTTTTAAGGAGTAGCACTTCGATGTGGCCTGACTTCCTCCGTGCCCTTTTAGTAACAGCATTGGTTTTCCAAGCTGCTGACGTCCAGGCAGCCCATGCGAATCTGGCGGACGGCGAAGCCAAGGCACAAGCCATCACACCGGCGGCGGCGAGTGCAACGAAGTCGGGTGCCAGTGCTGCGGCGTCGATGCATACGTACAAGGACATCCACGGCAGGAGCGTGCAGACCGATGTTGCGGTGTTCACCGCCGCGGATCAGGCCAGCGTGACGCCGGCGGTTTCCAGTGGCTACGAAAAGTACAGCGCCTACTGCTTGCGCTGCCATGGCAAGGATGCGGTGGGCGGCATATATGCACCGGATCTGCGCAAGTCGATGGCCAATGGCATGACGTTTCCGCAGTTTCTCGGCACGGTGCTGGGCGGCAGGTCGGCCAAGGGCATGCCGTCATGGGCGGGAGTGCTCGGGGAGGAGGACATCCATGCGATCTACGACTACATCAAGGCGCGCCAGCTTGATCTGATTCCCGGTGGGGTTCCGCCATCCGGCTGATCGACGTCCAGAGCTCCGATCAGGTTTTGTCTGTCGAAGCTGTTCGGCAAATAGTCGTGCTCGTGTAGCCACGCGCTGCAGCTGCGCGGGAAGCAAACACGCCGCCGCCGGTGAGCAGGTCAACGCCGCCGCTCAACTTCCCCTGCATGAACTCACTCGGCCTCTTCTTAGATTGTTGTCAT
>CAIKJM010000411.1 GCA_903827735.1 uncultured Rhodanobacter sp.
CCCATCAGCTGATTGAACACGCGGTCAAGGTCGGTCGCGGCGATGCCGCCCGGGGCGAGCAGCCGGCGTTCGGCCTGGGCAATCAATGAATCCATGAGTTTTGCCGTTTCTGATGCGGTGGGACTAAGGAGATATGGCCAAATCCTGCGGCTTAAAGCCCGCGGCCGCAAGCGCGACGGCAAGCCAGACACAGCCGGCGCCGACATGCGCGCCGATCGAACTCGGCGCTACCATGCGCCCCAAGGCCCGTATGGACCCCATAGACCGCACCGTATGCACTGTTTGACGCAGGAACGCTGATGACGCATCCCTCTGGACGCAAGTTCGCCCACAAACTGACTGGGTGGCCCCGGGCCATCGATGCCGCCGTGATCGCTCCGGCCGAACGTCTCGGTGTGGTGGTCGGCGACACCCGCGAGATGTTTCGCGGCAGCGGCGAGCTGGAACCGGGAAAGGCCATGGTGACTACCGCGATCGCGATGTCGCTGGCGATCCTGTGCCTGCTCGGCGTGCTGGCGTTTCACTTTCCGCAGTACCTGACCACGCCCGAGCTTCGAGTGAAGTATTCGGTGGACCTGCTGCGTCAGGCCTTGTTCGGCGCACTGCTGATGGCCGGCGCGCTTTCGCTAGGCAATCTGATCCTCAACCGCCAGCGCAACATCAATATAGCCGCCTTCGTGCTGGTGATCGCCGCGGTCGCCTTGGGCGGCTCACGTGTGCCGGTCGGCAACTTTCCCGATCACACGCCGTATATCGGGCTGGACTGGTTCATCCTCGACCTGCTTGGCTCCACGCTGATCTTTGTCGTCATCGAAAAGCTGTTCCCGCTGTACAAGGGGCAGCCAGTCTTCCGGCCCGAGTGGCAGACCGACATGAAGCACTTCGCAGTAAATCACTTTATCGTCGGGCTGGCGCTGCTGACGGTGAATTTTCTGCTGCACCACCTGTTCGGCTGGCTGGTGCGCAGTGACTTCCAGCAGTTCGTGCAGCACATCGGGTTCGTGCCGCAGCTGCTGCTGTGCGTGCTGGTGGCCGACATGGCGCAGTACTGGACACACCGTGCGTATCACGAGGTACCTTTTCTGTGGCGTTTCCATTCGGTCCACCACAGCGTGAAAACGATGGACTGGCTGGCCGGTTCGCGCCAAAGCATGCTGGAGCTGATTGCCACACGCGTCTGCGTGCTGGCGCCGCTCTACATCCTTGGTTTCAGCGAGTCGGTGATGAACGGCTACATTCTGATCGTAGGCTTCCAGGCGGTGTTCAACCACGCGAATGTGCATCTGCCCTGGGGGCCGCTGAAGTACGTGATCGTAACGCCCAATTTCCACCACTGGCATCACGCGTCCGACGATGTGGCGATCGACAAGAATTACGCCGCGCACTATGCCTTCATCGATTACCTGTTCGGCACCGCCGTGAAAACGGATGACAAGTTTCCGGCGCGCTACGGCGTGGTCGGCGACTATATGCCGGATGGCTTCATCAACCAGCAGCTGTTTCCGTTTCGCGGCAGCACCAAGCCTGCGGAATCAGCCGACTGAACGGCCGAAACGTCATCAGTGGCCGGCTGACTGCGCGGATGCCGGCTCGACGTTTTTCGATGCGTTGATGGGCATGGGTGCGACAGCCGCCGGCGGCAGCACCGGTGCCGTATGTTTTTCCATCAAGGTCATTACCGGCTTGTCCCACTTGCCGGTGATCTTGTAACGAGCCCCGACTGCCCGGTTCAGGCCTCGCCCCAGCAGTCCCTGCACGGCGAAACCCGCGGCCGCACCGATCGGGCCGCCGACCACGGCGCCGACGATCGGCAGGCTGTTACCGGCGTGCGGCACCACCACCATCTGCTGATCGAACTTCTTGGCGCGCAGATCGGTGCGACCGGTGATGCTGATTTCGGCCGCCGGGCTGTGGATCTTGAAGTTATTCGTGGTCGCTACGCCGTTGGCCAGAGTGAAGTCGCCGGCCATCGAATCGAACGCCAGCCCCTTGCCGAACACATCGCCGAAATCCAGCGTCATGCGGCGCGGAAGCTCGGCGAGCGACGCCAGACCCAGCAGACGGCCGGCGCCGGGTGAAGATACTTCGGGAATCCGGCCGTCGCTGACGTGCACGCTCAATGTGCCATCCATACTCGCCAGCGAGAGCGCGCTGGGCGCACCGGGCCAGCGCGCGTCGAGTTCGTCGGTGGTCTTGCCGCCGTTGACCAGGCCCTGGAAACCAAAAGCGCCGAGCATGCCGCCCAGATCCTCTGCGGCGAAGCCGATCTTCATACGCGTGTAGCTGTCGGTGGCGCTGCCGTTCCAGTCACCGCTGGCGTTGATCTGCACGCGGCTGGACAAAGCGCGCAGTTGCTCGATGTGCAGGCCGCTGGCCGTCGGCCAGGTTTCCAAGCGCGCCTCGCCCAACTTGGCATCACCCAGACGCAGATCGCCCAGCCACAGGTGAAACGGCGGCAGCGCAGC
>CAIKJM010000412.1 GCA_903827735.1 uncultured Rhodanobacter sp.
CATGGCGATGGCTTGCGCTGGGAAGGGCCTGGAACCATCGCACTGGTGCGCCTGCGCTGGCAAGCGCCTCCCGCGCGCCATCGTCCAGTCAGATGCCTGCGGGCCGCTTGCGGCACAATAGGCGGGTGGTGCGCGGCCGATCGAGGCCATGCACGGCACCTTTCCCCTTCACGCCGACCCGCACGGCCTTTCCTCAAAAGTCGCCTCATGACCATCATCAAGCAAGCCGATCTGATCCAGTCCGTTGCCGATGCGTTGCAGTACATCAGCTATTACCACCCGGTCGACTACATCAAGGGACTCGCCGCCGCTTATGAGCGCGAGGAGAGCCCGGCCGCCAAGGATGCGATGGCGCAGATACTGATCAACTCGCGCATGGCCGCGGAAGGGCATCGGCCGCTGTGCCAGGACACCGGCATCGTCACGGTATTCGTCAAGGTCGGCATGAACGTGCACTGGGATGCGACGATGTCGCTGGACGACATGATCAACGAGGGCGTGCGCCGCGCCTACAACGATCCGGACAACACGCTGCGCGCCAGCATTCTGGCCGACCCGGCCGGCAAGCGCACCAATACGAAGGACAACACCCCGGCGGTGATCAACGTCAGCATCGTGCCCGGCGACAAGCTCGACGTCATCGTGGCGGCCAAGGGCGGCGGCTCCGAGGCCAAGTCGAAATTCGCCATGCTCAACCCCTCCGACTCGATCGTCGACTGGGTACTCAAGACCGTGCCGACCATGGGCGCTGGCTGGTGTCCGCCCGGCATGCTCGGCATCGGCATCGGCGGCACTGCCGAGAAGGCGATGCTGATGGCGAAGGAATCGCTGATGGATCCGATCGACATCCAGGAGCTGATCGCGCGTGGCCCGAGCAATCGCGCCGAAGAGCTGCGCATCGAGCTGTACGACAAGGTCAACGCGCTGGGCATCGGCGCGCAGGGTCTGGGCGGCCTGACCACCGTGCTCGACATCAAGGTCAAGGATTACCCGACGCATGCGGCGAACCTGCCGGTGGCGCTGATTCCGAACTGCGCGGCCACGCGACACGCGCACTTCGTGCTCGACGGCTCCGGCCCAGTCGCGCTCGATCCGCCGTCGCTGGAAGACTGGCCCAAGCTCACCTACAACCCGACCAACGCGCGCCGCGTCGACCTCGATACGGTGACGCCGGAAGACGTGGCGAGTTTCAAGCCGGGTGAAGTGCTGCTGCTCAACGGCAAGCTGCTCACCGGCCGCGACGCCGCGCACAAGCGGATGGTCGAGATGTTGAACAAGGGCGAGCCGCTGCCGGTCGACTTCAAGGGCCGCTTCATCTACTACGTGGGCCCGGTCGATCCGGTGCGCGACGAAGTGGTCGGACCGGCCGGTCCCACTACGGCTACGCGCATGGACAAATTCACCGAGCAGGTGCTGGCGCAAACCGGCCTGCTCGGCATGGTCGGCAAGGCCGAGCGCGGTCCGGCGGCGATCGAGGCGATCAAGAAACACCGCTCGGTGTACCTGATGGCCGTGGGCGGCGCTGCATATCTGGTGGCCAAGGCAATCAAGGCATCGCGCGTGGTCGGCTTCGCCGACCTGGGCATGGAGGCGATATACGAGTTCACGGTGCAGGACATGCCGGTGACGGTGGCGGTCGATTCACTCGGCACCTCGGTGCATCAGACCGGACCCAAGGAGTGGCAGGCGAAGATCGGACGCATTCCGGTGGTCGTGGCCTAACGATCTGCCTGCCTTTCTGCGTCAGCCGTCTATGGATGTCTAAACGTCTAAACATCCAATGCACTGAAGCCATTGCCATTTTTCGTATGCAGCGCAACACTGGTGAAATGACCTTTTCC
The DNA here is from genome assembly GCA_903827735.1 of uncultured Rhodanobacter sp. GTDB lineage: Bacteria > Pseudomonadota > Gammaproteobacteria > Xanthomonadales > Rhodanobacteraceae > Rhodanobacter. The sequence continues at coordinate 1,842 of CAIKJM010000412.1, forward strand.
ATCGCCGACTATCCATGCCCGTGACCCAGAACCCTCCTGCACCTCTGCCTGCGGGCGCTCCGTGGATCGTGATGAAGTTCGGCGGCACCAGCGTGGCGACGCTGCCGCGCTGGCAGAACATCCTCGAGCTGGTTGCCAGCCGCCGCGCCGAGGGCGCACGCGTGCTGGTGGTGGTATCCGCGCTGACCGGCATCACCGATGCGCTGAAACAGATGTGCGCGCAGACCGCAGCGGATCTTCGCCTGCTGTCGGCGCAGGCGATCGCGCAGCGGCATCATGAGCTGCTGGGGCATATGCAGCTTGCTCTGCCGGAAACGCTTGCTGCGCGTCTGCACGATCTGGATGGCCTGGCCGCGCACGGCAACGGCGACCTGGCTTGGCAGGCACAGGTGCAGGCGCATGGCGAGCTGATGTCGAGCGCGCTGGGCGCGGCATTTCTCAGTGCGAACGGGTTGGCTACCGAATGGCTGGATGCGCGCGAGTGCCTGGAGGCGGTCACGCTGCCGAACCAGAACGAGCGCACGCGGCTGCTGTCGGCCATCGTCGATTCGCAGCCCGATCCGCAGCTGTCGGCGCATCTGGCCGCGCGCGGCGATGTGTTCATCACCCAGGGTTTCATCGCGCGCGAAGGCGTTGATCCGGACGATGCGTCGAACAGGGGCGGCCGCACGGTGCTGCTCGGTCGCGGCGGTTCGGATACCTCGGCCTCGTATTTCGGTGCGGTGCTGAAGGCGCTGCGGGTGGAAATCTGGACCGACGTGGCAGGCATGTTTACGGCGAATCCACGGCAGGTGCCCGGCGCGCGCCTGCTGCGCCGGCTCGACTACGAGGAAGCGCAGGAAATCGCCACCACCGGCGCCAAGGTGCTGCATCCGCGCTGCCTGTCGCCACTGCGTCTGCCGCGCGTGCCGCTGCTGATCAAGGACACCAACCGACCGGAGCTGGCCGGCACCCGCATCGGCCCGGAGCTGCGCGAGGAGGCGCCGAGCATCAAGGCGATCAGCACGCGCAAGGGCATCACGCTGGTATCGATGGAGTCGGTCGGCATGTGGCAGCAGGTCGGCTTTCTGGCCGACGTGTTCAACCAGTTCAAGCAGCACGGCCTGTCGGTGGATCTGATCGGCTCGGCCGAAACCAACGTCACCGTGTCGCTGGACCCCACCGAAAACCTGCTCGACTCCGACGTGCTGGCGGCGCTGGCGACCGATCTGGCGAAAGTCTGCCGGGTCAAGGTCATCGCGCCGTGCGCGGCGGTAACCATGGTGGGGCGCGGCATGCGCTCGATGCTGCACCGGCTCAACCCGGTGATGGCCGAATTCGGCCAGCACCGTGTGCACATGATTTCGCAGTCGTCGAATAACCTCAATCTGACGTTCGTTGTCGATGAAAACGTCGTCGACGGCATGCTGCCGCAGCTGCACGAGCAACTGGTGCGGGCCGGCGCCATGCGCACCGACGATGCCGACTTGTTCGGGCCGACCTGGGAAGGCATCTACGGTGCCGAAACGGCCCCGCACGATGAAGCCTGGTGGCTCAACGAACGCAAGAAGCTGATGCAGCTCGCCGAGCAGCGCA
>CAIKJM010000413.1 GCA_903827735.1 uncultured Rhodanobacter sp.
AAGAGATCCAGCGTTGACCAGGAACAAACATTGAGTCGCCATATTGCCTAATTGGCCGACAATTATCCGCTCCTCGCTGCGCAGTGGGAACAGCGAATTTTCAGACGGCAATATGCTTACGCGGCAAGTGGCTCAAATATCCGACCACATCCGCAAAAGGTTGTGATAGCAGCCGGTGAGATGGACGCGCGCGGCATCATCGGCGCCGGTGGCGGTCAGGCGCTGGATCGCATTGTCGAGATCGAACAGCAATGCGCGCTGGCAATCGTCGCGAACCATGCTCTGGACCCAGAAAAAGCAGGCCACCCGCACACCGCGCGTTACCGGTGTCACGCGATGCAGGCTGCTGGCCGGATACAGCACCATGTCACCGGCAGCCAGCTTGATCGATTGCGTGCCATAGGTGTCTTCCACCATCAGCTCACCGCCGTCGTAGTTTTCCGGTGGCGAGAGGAACAGCGTGGCGGACAAATCGGTGCGCATTTTTACACCGTTGTTCGGGATCAATCGCACCGAGCCATCGACATGGCTGCCGAAGTGCATACCGTTTTCGTAGCGGTTGAACATCGGCGGATACACCTGGTTTGGCAGCGCGGCGCTGATGAACAGCGGCAGCCTTTCCAGCGCAGCGAGCACGATGCCGCCGAGTTCGGCGGACACCACGGAGCCTTCGGCAATCTGCTGGTTTTGCTTGACGTGGACACCCTGATGGCCTGCGGTGACGCGGCCATCGACCCATGGCGCCTCCGGCGCCTCCAGCCGCTGGCGAAAGTGTTTCAGCTGCTCACCGTTGAGCAGGTTCTGCACATGCACCAGCATGGTCGGCAGCTCCTCAGAACTTGTAGGTGAATGTCACCATCGATGTGCGACCGACTGCAGGCACCGAGCGACCGCCATCGGACGGAATCAGTGCGTCGAAGTACTGCTTGTTGGTCAGGTTTTGTACGTTGAGGCGAATATCATATCGTGGCTGGTGCCAGGCCAGCGTGGCATCCCAGCGCGTGTAGCCGCCGGCGCTGACCGTATTGGTATTGCTGGCAAAACGCTGCGACATATAGGTGGGGCCACCGCCGATATCCCAGTTGCCACCGAAGGTGTAGGTGGTCCACAGCGTTGCCGTGTTGCGCGGTGTATTGGCTGGCACATTACCCTGCGTCCCGTCCGCCGCCTTGACGACCTTCGCATTCATGTAGGTATACCCGGAGAACAGCTGCCATTGATCGGTAAGGTGGCCGCTGGCACCGAACTCCGCACCGCGTACGCGGATATTGCCGTCGAGCACGTATTCACCGGCGGATGTCTGCGTGCGGGCGTTGGTCTGTTCCAGATTGAACAAGGCGGCGGTGAGCGCCAGCGAATCATCGCGGACGTTCCACTTGCCGCCGACCTCGTAAGAGCGGTTTTTTTCCGGCGCGAGATTCTGCGTGCCGCTGGTCAGCGTGAGCTGTTCCAGCGACGGATCAAACGATGTGCCGTATGACACGTAATACGACTGCACTTCGCTTGGTTGATAAACCAGGCCGGTACGCACGCTGGTGAAATAGACGGTCTGCTGCGCATAGGCGGGCGGCGGCAAAGACCCGGCTTTCGCGGTGAGCACGGAGTTGGTGACATCCGCAGCGAAGCGGTCGCGGCGCAAGCCGGCGATCAGGGTCCACTGGTCGTTGAAACGTATGGCGTCGTTGGCATACACGCCGACGGAGTTGGCTTTGGACGTGGCGTAGTTGCCGACCGAGGTGGTCACGTTGGCCGGCGTTGACTCCTGCACCGGATCGACTAGCGACAGCAGAGGCAGACCGTTGCGGGTGTAGGCCTGGTTGTTATATTCCTCATGCGACAGTTCCAGACCGCTGGTCACCGTGTGCTCGATGCTGCCGGTATCGAACTTGCTGACCAGATCGGTCTGGCTGTCCAGCGTGCGCTGATGGATCACGCGGTCGTGGCTGGCCAGCTGCACAAACAAATCGTCCAGAGGCAAGGTAGTGGGGTTGCCGGCGTTCTTGTTGAGCGTCACACCGGCAGCGGTCACTACGCTGCCGGCGGCTGTTTCGCGCGCCCTGGTGGTGTACTCACTGTATTCCAGCTGGCTGCGCACTTTTTCGTCATCGCTGAAGCCATGTTCCAGCCGCGCGCTGAAACTGTTGACGTCTTGATTGGTATGGTCGTCGGTGAGGCCGTAGAAATTGTCGTGACTTACGTGCGCGGGGTGACCGTTCACCGCCTGAAAACCGTAGTCGGGCATGTCGTGGTTGCGCTGTATCAGCGCCGAAAGCGTAATCTGCGTCGGCGTGCCGATGCCGAAGCGCACAGAGGGAGCGAAGCCGTAGTCCTTGTTCTTGAGCGCGTCGCGGGTCGACTGCATGTCCTGCCCAAATACGTTGAGGCGCACGGCGGACGTTTCCGACAGCGGCTGGTTGAAATCGGCCGTGGTGCGGTAGCGATCGTCAGTGCCGATGCTGGCGCTGATCTGGCCGAACGCTTTCAGTTCAGGCACCTTGCTCACCTGATTGATCACGCCGCCGGTCGAGCCGCGGCCGAACAGCATCGACGAAGGGCCCTTGAGCACTTCGATGGCTGACAGGTCAAACGTGTCGCGATAGTACTGACCGGGGTCGCGGAACCCGTCGAGATAGATGTCCGTACGCGCAGTGAAGCCGCGCAGGTTGATGTTGTTGCCGATCTGGCCGCCCTCGGCGCCGCCGATGGTGATGCCGGGCACATTGCGCAAAGCGTCCTGGAATGACGTCACGCCCTGAGCGTCAAGCAAATCCCGGTTGACCACGACGACCGATTGCGGAATGTCACGCAGTGCAGTCGGAACCTTGGCGCCAACGTTTGAGGTGCCAGTATCGTAACTATTGCCAATGATGCTGCCGGTGACGTTGACCGTGCTGAGCGTCTGGGTCTTTTTGGCTTGGCCATCGGTGGTCGATGCTGTGGAGGAGTCTGTAACGGCATTTTGTGCGAGCGCGCTGGCGGGCAGAGCGAGCACGGCGAGCAGCGCTGCATGCAACGGCGTGGTGCGGAACGTGTGGGGCATGAATGTGCAACCTTGTCGAAAGTGGCCAGCTGGCGCTGCCGGTGGTCGAAATTGCTGGCAAAAGCTGCTTGCGGCTAGCGATGCATGAAAATTTGTTTAAATGCGAATCATTATTATTATCGCATTTAGTTGCATTCATGTGAAGCGTTGCCCCCGTTTTCCCTCGAGTCGATTGATTTCTTGCCCGCGAACCTGATTTTGCGATGCCCGGTCTTCAGGGATACGACGCAGGCGTCATGCCGCTGATATCGATGAATCTTATCGGCCGATCTACATCACCAGGGGAGGGCGCAAAAAAAGAGCTCACAAAAAAAGACCCCGCAGATGACTGCGGGGTCGGGTGCTTTGGCTGCGTGGTCGGCAGCGTCTACACGACGCGGTGGATCACCAGATCTTCACCTGCGTATCGGCCGGACGCACCATCGCGTCGCCTGGTTTGCACTCGAACGCGGCGGCAAAGGCCGGCATGTTCGACGGCGCGCCGATCGCACGCAGGCCCATCGGGGCATGCGGGTCGGTGTTGATACGCAGGATCGAGGTCTTCTCGCGCATGCTGCCGCGCCACACGCGCGCCCAGTTGAGGAAGAAGCGCTGATCTTCGGTATAGCCGTCGATCTTCTGGTTTGCTTCGGTCGGATTGGCCTTCAGTGCGGTCTGCAGCGCGTCGTAGGCGACGTTGAGGCCGCCCAGGTCGGCGATGTTTTCGCCCAGGGTCAGCTTGCCGTTGACGTGTAGATCCGGCTTGTCCTTCAGCGGTGCGTACTCATCAAACTGCTTGACCAGCTTGTCGGTGCGCGCGTCGAACTTGGCCTTGTCGTCCTTGGTCCACCAGTCCTTTTGATTACCGTCGCCGTCGAACTGGCTGCCCTGGTCGTCGAAGCCGTGGCTGGATTCGTGACCGATTACGGCACCGATACCGCCGTAATTGATCGCGTCATCGGCCTTGGCATCGAAGAACGGCGGCTGCAGAATCGCGGCCGGGAAGTTGATCGTGTTGTCGCTCGGGTTGTAGTACGCGTTGACCGTCTGCGGGGTCATGCCCCATTCCTTGCGGTCGGTCGGCTTGCCGATCTTGGCGATGTCGTAGTCGTAGTTGAACTTGCCGGCGGCCA
>CAIKJM010000414.1 GCA_903827735.1 uncultured Rhodanobacter sp.
CCGGGATGATAATTTCCGACGGCGCCCGGCCCGTATAAGCCGCGATCTGATCGCGCAACGCGGCCAACTGAGTGTGCAACGGCCAGCCCACTGCCTCGGCTTGCGCCAATTGAGACTCCTGGGTCGCGACATCGGTGCCGGTGGCGCTGCCGATCTCAAATTGCCGCTGAACGGTGGCGAGCTGCTTGCGTTCGAAAAGGATCAGGTCGTTCTGAGCGGCGATCTGCGACGTCAGCGAGGCTGCCTGGATGACGGCCGTCGCTACCCCGGCGCTCAAGGATTGATGGGTCTCCTCGAGCTGAAAATGCTGTACCTCTGCCTGTGCGTCAGTCTGCTCCACCGCTCGGCGCAAGCCGCCCCAGATATCGACGGTATAGCCGAGGTTCAACTGTGCTGTGTAGCCAGTCACCTGGCCGCCGTAGACGGGTGAAGTCACGCCATGAGTGCCACTGAACAGTCCGGTCAATGTGGGGAATAAAGTCGCCTGCTGGGCGAGTGTCTGTTCCTGCGCAGCATTCAGGGCGGCCTCCGCCGCAGCGAGGGTTGGATTGTCGCGGAGCGCCGTGTCTACCAAACCCGTCAATTCCGGTGACCGGAACAGCTCCCACCAGCGGGCCGATACGTCCTGTCCAAGCTTCAACGCCTGGGCCGCGCCTTCCGCCGTATCGCTCTCTGTAGTCAGCGGTGCCGGAGCGGCGTCGGCATACCTTTCCGGGATAGACATCTCCGGGCGCTGAAAATCGGGCCCCACCGCGCAGCCCGAAAGCGATAGGGCCGCAAACAGCGAGAGGCCTACGATAGCGTCGCCGGTTTTGGCGCTCATCGTCCTGCCGGTCATGTTCATGGTCGTTCCCCACCTCGGTTATCGATTGCTCGACCCCCTCAGCAGAATTCGTGCCAAGACATATAGTATTGTTTTTAATGGGTTTTTATTTGAGATCCTCGCCACAGAGCGTCAGGATCGAAGACGATGCGTCTCAAAAGAAGACGCAGACGCCGCGCGGATTCACCTCAGCTCTGGTCCAGACCGTAGGTGCGGATCTTGGTATGCAGAAGCTGGCGATGAATCAATAGCACTTCTTGACGAATACCATGATACAGTAATCGAAGCGCGGTTGAAGTTTTTCCGCGTAGTCGCAGCAGACCTTCTCGCGTTGAAGAAGCGAAGCGATGCGCAAGGCACGATGGAAGGAACTGCGGCACTTATCACCGATGCTTCTGTTATTCGCGAAGCTGACGATATAAAGCTCCGCGGAATCATGAAAGACCCTTTCGCAGGTCGCGCGCTGATTGTGCTTTACACGGACTATCGGTCGTCCATTGGAATAACGGTGAAACTATGATTAACTTTTTCAAGAGAACGAAAGAGACAGACGAAAACGAAGCGAAAGTGCGGAAACATTTAGACTGGGAGCGACAAGCCGCAGAAGCCGAAGCAGGCGCGCTAGCGAAGAAGACACAACTATTTAATGACGCTGTTAACGAGCATGCCAAGGATTGCGTAGGTTTCCGATTCCAGTTTGAGCGGGTCGACGACTGGTTGCAAATTTTTGTCGCTCGGTTAGCAAATCCGAAGCTGACAGATGTTCGTAATTCATTTTGGTACTATCCGCAAACACAAGCAGTGTCCGTTTATCTCAAGAATGTGACTTTTGTTGAGCTAAAAAAAGGGCATCTTCCTGATTTCAATGGTGAACTGGAATATGTCCGTGAATGGAATGGCACGGACGGTGCCTACGACGTTCAACCACAGTATCCGTACATTCCGTACAGCGGACGACCAATCTGGTATGAAGACGTGTTGTCGCAAAACACGTGTTTCGCGTCATCCTCGTATAACGAGTATAAAATCAAATTCAAAACTCTGAACTATGTTCGGGCCGCGGAAGATGATATCATCGTATTTAACGGTA
>CAIKJM010000415.1 GCA_903827735.1 uncultured Rhodanobacter sp.
CAAAAGCGGGCTCAGGGGCAATCGGTCAAGCCATGGCACCTTAAGGCAACGCTAGCACAGCCGGGTTGTGATCTCTGGCAATGGCGGTAAAGGCGCTCGGCTTCGCAGCCGCCGTGTCGCGGCTTCCGTCATACAGCATGCCGCCGCCGGCATCGTGCGTGCTGCCCGACCATCCGCTGCAAGGGCGGCTATCATTTCACTCCAGCGTCAGGCATCTGACGGGGCGGCAAAGGTGAAGCATGACTGATCATCCCGTTGAGATCTGGCATCGGATTGTCCAGCAGCGCGACCCATCGGCATTGATGGGCCTGCTCGCGGAGGACGCCGTCTTCTACTCGCCAGTTGTTCACACGCCGCAGCGCGGCAGGAAACTCGTTGCGAGCTATCTTGGCGCAGCATTCCACGTGTTCTTCAACCCGACGTTTGAGTACGTGCGCGAAATCGTTAGCGCCTCGGACGCCATGCTGGAATTTGAGACCGAGCTGGACGGTATACGGGTCAATGGCGTCGACCTGATAAAGTGGAACGAAGCGGGTCAGATCGTCGAATTCAAGGTAATGATCAGGCCGCTCAAGGCGATCACGATAGTTCACCAGCGCATGGCCGCTCTGCTGCAGTCAGATCATTAGCGTGCAACGTCGCATAGGCGCAAAGACAGCGAGGGACCGATGGACGTCAACCCCAAACTTTCCGCGATCCGGCAGATAGCCATCACCGTGAGTGATGTCGATAAAGCGCTGGCGTTTTATCGTGATGTGCTCGGCTTGACCTTTCTGTTCAGTGCTGGACCGAATTTAGCCTTCTTGGATGCGGCCGGTACTCGCATCATGCTGACGACGCCGCAAGGCTCGGGAGCCATCGGTCAAAATTCCGTTCTCTATTTCAAGGTGTCGGATATCGCGGCTGTCCATGCCGCGCTGGTGGAACGCGGCGCCAAGGACGAACGCGCACCGCAAATGGCCGCGAAAATGCCGGACCATGAACTGTGGACGGGTTTTCTACGCGATCCGGATGGCAATCTGGTGGGGCTGATGGAAGAGAAGCCATGAGCAGCCGCCGCTGCGCGTGGGGTAGCTCCCGTCCATGCGATCAAGATCGACAGTCACGCTAGTGCTTGGCTCAACGTTGGCTCAGGAGAATTTATGAAGGCACTTGCGGGAGGCATCGTCGCCATCGTTCTACTGGTGTTCTACGTTTTGCTGGTCCACTCGGCCATCAACGTCGTTGATTGCATAAGTACTCCAGGCTGTCATGCGTTGAACGTCGCCTCATTCAACGACGTCAAATCCCAAGCGATGTCGGTGCTAGGCGGTTTGGTGTCCGCCCTGATCATCGCCGAGCTCGCCGTGACCAAGCCGGGTGACGCGCCGGCGGCAAGGCTGATGGTGGCCGCTTCAAACCGGGCCAAGAACATTCTGCGCTGGACCACATGGCTATACGTGGGTGCGTGGCTTGTCACCGGCGCGTGGGCGTTCTGGACCGGCTTGAATCATCCCGCGGCATTGCCTGCTCTCACGAGCGTTGGACAGGCGTGGTTGGGGCTATCGGTGGCCTCTGCCTATGCCTACTTCGGCCTGAGTCCGAGCTGATGGCGTTCGCTGCTTCTCCCCCTTTACCACAGGGCAACCCAGGTATGACGATGCCGCCACTCGCCAGCACGATTTCATTGTCAGGCGGCTGTCACTGCGGGCAGCTGCGCCTGCGCTTTTCAACCACGCTCGATCCGGCAAGCATCGTTACCCGCGCCTGCGACTGTTCGTTTTGCGAAAAGCACGGCGCCGCCTATGTTTCCGATCCCGCCGGGCAACTGTCCATCACGATGCCGAACTCGGAGGCGCTGCATCGGTATCGGCAGGGATCCAATACTGCCGACTTTCTACTCTGCGCTCGATGCGGCGTGCTGGTTGCGGTGGTGTTTGAACAGGACACGCGCCTTTATGCGGCTGTGAACGCGCGAAGCCTCGATCAGCCCACGGGCTTGGGCGGCGCTGTTGCCGCGTCACCGCAACGGCTGAGTCCAGGCGAAAAGGTCGCTCGGTGGTCGCAGCTCTGGATCCCGGATGTGGCGTTGATCACGTCGAACGTTGGATAACGCATCCCGCGCGCTGGATAAGCGACGTTCAACGGTGGCGCCAGACGCCACCAAACGCGCCTACAATCTCGACATAGTCAACGCTGGCCAGCTGCCGACTCGGGGGACGTTATGAAGAATTTATCGCCTCGCATCGTTCTTTGGGTGCTCTTCGTTCTTGCCCCCTGCTCTGCCGCCGCCGCGGAGCCGCCCACGCCGAGTCATACGCAGAAAGTATTGGGGATTGGCGGCCTGTTCTTCCGCTCCGAGCATCCCGAGCGTCTTGCACAGTGGTACGAAACCTATCTCGGCATTTCCGTCGTACCGACGAGCTACGGACAGAAGCCGTGGCAGCAAGAGGCCGGCCCCACGGCGTTTGCTCCTTTCCCCAAGGACACAACGTATTTCGGCAAACCGGGCCCCAACTGGATGGTCGACTTTCGGGTGGCTGACCTCAAAGCCATGATTGCGCAGCTGCGCGCTGCCGGCATTAAAGTCGAGGATCCGCAGAGCTATCCCAACGGAGATTTTGCGCGATTGCACGATCCCGAAGGCAACCCGATCGAGCTGTGGCAACCCAAGCCCTCAAAGTGAAAGCGTCTTTGGAGCGTAGGGGCAACAGGCAGTCGATCGGCGGTCTTCAGAACACGACGGCGTGAAAGCGCACGCGCCAGAGTACAGGTGCTGGGGCATGCGCGATTTCGTCCTCTTCGATCCCACCGGCGTGCTTTGGCGCATCGGCCAGAATATCGAACTCGCCTGACTGACCTTATCGCGCTTCGGCATTTGACGGAGCGCCCGATACGCCATACAACAACACGGACGTTTCCCTGATCAGGTAACGCACTCGTGAAATTTGCCACCCTGCGAACCTACGCGCTGTCCCTGCCCGAGGTGACCGAGGAGCCGCATCATCAGTCCGGATCGTTCCGCGTTCGCGGCAAGATTTTCGTGACCATTCCACCCGAGCAAACACATGTCCACGTATTCGTCTCGGAGGAACAACGCGAGCGCGCGCTGGCCATGTATCCGGCGTTCACCGAGAAGCTGATGTGGGGCGGCAAGGTAGCTGGGCTTCGCCTAGCGCTCGCTAACGCTGCTTCAGCCACGGCGAAGCAGCTGGTTCGTCAGGCCTGGGAACACAAGGCGCCCCAAGCGCTGCTTACGTCAGGCGCCGAGCCCGGCTTATAACGCGCACATTCGCACCACGCTGCCTGAGCCAGGATATCTCTTGGCAAAGCGCGGTTGGGGCCGATGCCCCAGTCCGCTATCACTCAAGAAGGAGACCAACGTGCATACCGGCAGCTGTTTATGCGGTGGCGTCCAATTTCGCATCGATGCGGCGCTTGCCCCTATCAAGGCGTGTCATTGTGAGCAATGCCGCAAAGCTCAGGGCACGCCGTTTGCGACAAATACGCCGGTATCTGCGGAGGCGTTTGAACTGATCAGCGGCACCGACTTGCTCACGGTATTCGAGTCGTCACCGGGTAAGCAGCGGGTGTTCTGCCGCACCTGCGGATCACCGATCTACAGCACGCGGGACTCGTTGCCGGACATTTATCGCGTCCGCGTTGGACTGATCGACGAGCCACTAGCGATCGAAACCGTGGCGCATTGCTATACGGCGTAAAAAGCGAGCTGGTGGCCGATACAGGATGCGTTGCCGCAGCATGCCGACGCGTGCACACCAGCCAAGCCGGCGGCCAGGACCGATCAAGACAAATAGCACCAACTGCCCTGGCCGACAGCTTGATCGATCGACTAATCAGCCCGGAAAACCCACGATCACTTCGCTCATCTGCATCACCGGCGCGAGGTCGGTGTAGTTGGCGATATCGGCGAGAATTTCCTTGGCGTGCGGACCGAAGCCGGCCTGAAAGGCCTCGGCCGAATCGCTAAAGATATGGCACATGCCGACATAGGTAGCCGGCGCATCGGGCGCGCCGCCGTTGATGCCCTTGTCGACCGTGTAGTACTTGCAGCTATCGCCCATCAGTCGTTTGACCAGCGGCATATGCTTGTCTTTGTAATAGGTGTGGTCGAAGCGCGCGCCGGGCACGTTGGGGTACATCACACTGACCTTGATCATCGTCTGCCTCCGGTTGAAAACTCTTGTATTGAATCGGAATGGATGGGATGTGCAAAACGCTCGGTCGAATCGGAATCTTCTGTGATTAGAAGCGGCCGTCTTTCTGCAGCTGGGCGATCTCGTCGTCGGTGAACAGGCGCGAGCGCGTGAGAAAGCGCACGCCCTCGCCGTTGTCCAGCGAAAACATACCGCCACGGCCTTCGACCACGTCGATGATCAGCTGCGTGTGCTTCCAGTATTCGTACTGCGATGGGCTCATGTAAAACGGCGCGTCGGCAATGACGCCAAGCTGCACGTCGTTGTCGCCGACGATGAAATCGTCCTTTGGGTAACACATCGGCGAGGAGCCATCGCAGCAGCCGCCGGACTGATGAAACAGCACCGGGCCGTGCTTCTGCCGCAGCCGCTCGATCAGCGCGTCGGCGGCGGCGGTGGCGATGACCTTGTCGACCCGCGGGTCGACGGCTGTCTCGGTGGCGGAAACCTCAGACATGATTCTCTCCGTGACTGGCTAGAACGCGAGTCGCGCGCCCAGCATATAGGTGCGGTCGGGGCCGGGCTCGAAATAGCGGCCGTTGCTGTCATTGACGATAACCGTGCCGATGTAGCGGCGATCGGCCAGGTTGTCGATGCTGGCGCTGAGCTGCAGCCGCGTCGTTACGCCCAGCGCGAAGGTGTAACTGGTATCGATGTCGACCAGGGCATAGCCTGCCGCACGCTGTGTGTCGGTATCGTTGACGGTGACCGAGCCCACGCCCTGCAGCGTGACGCCCTGGCGCCAGCCCAGATCGGTGCCGTGCTCGAGGCGCAGCGAGCCGTAGTTGTCCGGTACGCCCGGTATTGGCGTACCGGCAGCAACCGGCGTGGTCGGCACGGCACACGGCGTGGTGGTACAGGTGAAGAACGGACTGCGGAAGCTCGCCAACAGATGGGTAAAGCCGGCCGAGAGCTGGAAGTCGTTGCCGAGCTGGCCGGTCAACGAAAACTCCAGGCCCTGGCGCCGCGCGCTGCCGACGTTCTCATAGGTGGAGCGCCCGTTTTCATTCGTGTCGACGGTCAGCTCGTTGCGCGTGTCGGAGCGGAACACCGCCGCGTCGAACTCCAGCGCGGGGATGATCTGCCACTTGGCGCCGACTTCCAGATTCCGGCTGTGCTGCGGCAGCAGATTGAAAGCGAGACCCGGCTGGCCGTCGCTGCGGTAGCCCAGCTCGTTGTAGCTCGGCGTCTCGAAGCCCTTGCCGTAGCTGGCGTTCAAGCGAACGTTGTCGGCGGGACGAAACTGCACGCCAACCACCGGCGTGGTCGCCGAATACGTCACGTGGCCGCTGTCATCGGGGTTGGTGGCGGTGATGTAGAAATCCTGCTCGTGGAAATGCACGTCGTCGCGCCGCAGGCCCAGCAACAGCGACCATTGGTCGGCGAAGTGCCAGTACCACTGCGCGTATTCGTCCACATTGTCGACGTCGTCGTTCTAGTTGCGGCGCAGTGCGCCGACCACACCCAGCTCGGTCACACCCTCGCTGTTGATGATGAAGTTGTTGAAACCGAAACGCCGCTGATGCTGGTAGTCCGCGCTGATGCCCAGCACAAATTCATAATCGCGATTGAGCAGATCACCGCTATGCGTCCAGCGCACGTCGGTGCCGCCGTAGTCGGTGTCGGGCTGCACCACGCCGCCGGACTGCAGCGGATTTTTCTGGGTGGCCACCGGTATCGCCTGAAACTGCAGAATGCTGCGCTGGCCGTGATAGACCATGGCGCGGATCTGGTCGTCCTCGTCTATCTGCTGCTCGTAGATCAGGCCGAGCTGAGTCTGCTTGGTGCTCTTGCGGGTATTGAACTGGCTGGCGACCGCGGTGTCCTGGCGCGGGTCGGCGTCGACCTGCGCGCGGGTGAGGCCGAGCTCGTCCTGTGCCACAGGCTGGTAGAAACGGTTCAACACCACCGTAAGCTTGCGCTGCTGGCCCAGATCGATGCCGAACTTGGCGTTGTCCGATTCGCGGTGCACGCGGCTGTGCTGGCGATAGCCGCCGGAGAGGAATTCGGATGCCGCAATGTTGTAATCGACCGGCCCCACGATGCCGCGCGTATCGGCGCTGTAGCGAAACGTGTCGTTGCTGCCGCCGGAAAAGCCCAACGTGGTCTGCGGCACGGCGGTGCCGTCGGCGCTCCACATCTGCACCACGCCGCCGGCGGCGTTGCCGTAGAGCACGGAGAACGGACCGCGCAGCACCTCGACGCGATCGGCGCTGTCGATATTGAATGGCGAGACCTGGCCCTGCCCATCCGGCAGCGTGGCAGGTATGCCGTCGATATACAGACGAATGCTGCGCACGCCGAAGGTGGCGCGACCACCGTAGCCGCGGATCGAAATCTGCTCGTCCTGCGCATAGTTCTGTCGATCGCGCGCGATGATGCCGGGCACGCCCGTCAAGGTTTCGGACAGATTGATGCCGGGGTTAGCCGCCGAGGTCGGCTCGACGTTGACGATGGTCAGGGCAGCCGGAAGATCGAACGGTGATATCGCCATGCGGCTGGCGTTGACCTTTACCACGGGCAGCGTGGTGGCCTTGGCGGCTGCCGTGCTATCCGTCGGTGGCAGTGTGGTGTCCTGGGCCAGCGCTTGCGGCGGCGACAGCGCAGCGGCCCACAGCGCAAACGCGATAGCCCGATCCAGTCGAACGATGGTCCATTTCTTTTGCGCGCCTGGATAAAGGTTTTCGATATCCTGTATCACGTCGATCTCTCCACAGCCATCAATACAAAACCACCGATGCACCCAACGCATCCGTGGTTTCGCCTAACAAGACGCTGCGATCACTGGGTGTCGATGGGGCCGCCACGGTATAGCAGCTTTACCTTGGATTTGGTGGCGTCATCGAACGTCAGCGTCTTGTTGCCAGCCGGATAACCGTTCTGCTGCAACAGGAAGGCCATGATGTCCACGTAGTCATCGTGCGCCAGCGTACCGGGTGCCGTCGCCGGCATGTTGTTGGCCACGATGCCGAACACGTCACTGACGTGGAAGTCCGCCTTGGGCGAAGCAAAGTTCGGCCCCCTCAACGCGGGGCCGGACCGACCGAGCAGCGTTGGCCCATGGCACATCGCGCAATAGGTGAGGAACTTTATCTTGCCGCTGTCCGCCTGCGCCGACGTAAACAGCGCCGGCGGTGGGCCGGCGGGTGCGGCCACCTTCGTCGAACCACAGCGCCGATCGATGCCGCCGCCCACCGACGATCGTTTCAGCATGGCGCTGTTGCCGCGCTGGGTCGGCGTCGCCGCACCGACTTCGGCATACGGTGCCAGTAGCTTCGCCAGCTGGCCCGAGTCGGTCAGTGTAGTCACCGCTTTCTCGAAATCGCGCGCCGCCGGCGCGTGCTCTTTGTCATACAGCGCAACGAGGTTGAACTTGGCGTGCGGTTCGTCCAGCTCGTGATAGGTGAAACGCGCGGACTCGTGCTTGCTCGCCAGATAGGCCACTACGGTGGGCTGCCACAGCATCGCAGCGTGCACCTGGTGCTTTTCCAGCGCCGCAAGCGAGGCTTTGTCGGTGAGATGGATATCGGCGTTGACGTTGGGATGCGTCACGAAATACAGGTTGGGCGTGGTCTGGTAGGTCACCGCCACGTCGGTGTTCTTCGCCAGCTGATCCAGCGCTGTCACCTTGCTGGCTTTCGGCGTCACCAGCACAAAGCCGGTGTGGCCGTAGGGCGCCGTGGCGAGCAGTCCGGGCAGCGAGCTTTTTGCATCGGCATCCAAGGGAAAACCCAGTACCAGCGAACAGCTGGCCTTGGCCAGCTTGTTGAACTCCTTGAGGCTGAAGCCGTCGTCGTCGTTGCCACCGCTGCCGTCGAACGCGTGCAGGGCCAGCGTGCTGCCCTCCTGCGTGGCGATGGCCTGGGCGATGCTCTTGTCCACCGCAGCGGTTGGGCTGCTCGTGTCGACGCAGACTGACAGCTCGGACGCGGCGGCGGTGCCGTCGTACAGAAGTACGGCGGCCGTTCCGATAAGCCATGCAAACCGGCTTTTTTTTCCCATCTGTGGCTTCATGCACTGACTCCGTTACATCGAAAATACGTAGAAGTGCCCACCCAGCGGAATGTTCTGCACTTTCGGATCCTTTGCCATATCGCCACCCCAGATCGGCGTCGCGCCACCCCAGCCGGCGTAGATGCCGACGAACTGCTTGCCGTTGACCTTCCACGTGCTGGGCACGCCGATGATGCCCGAGCTCAGCTGCGGGCTCTTCCACTTCACCGCGCCCGTGGTTGCGTCGAAGGCGTAAAGAAAGCCATCGGCGCCACCGGAGAACACCAGGCCGCCGCCTGTGCTGAGCATGCCGTCGTTCCACGGCAGTTCGGACGGATGGTTCCAGACCTTTTTACCGGTATTGATATCCATCGCGATCACATCGCCCCACTGCCCCTTGAACGCCGGATCGGCCATCACCTTGAACGACTCGCCGAGGAACGGCAGGCCGGCCTTGTAGCTCACCGTGGCGCCCTTGATCGTCATGCAGGTATGCATGGCGGGGATATAGGCCATATGGGTTTTCGGATCGACGGAAATCGGCCACCAGTTCTTGCCGCCGAGGAAGCTTGGGCAGGTGAACACTTCCTTGTCGATGGTCGGACGCATGGCTGGATCAGTGACCGGCTTGCCGTCCTTGAAGCCGCTGACCGAGGTCGCAGTGACAAACTTTTCGGCGTAGATCAGCTTGCCGTTGGTGCGGTCGATCGCATAGAACCAGCCGTTGCGGCTCGCGCTGACGATCGCCTTGTGCTGCACGCCCTGGTAGTTGATGTCGGTCAGCACGGTTTCGTTGGTGCCGTCGTAATCCCAGGTGTCGTTCGGCGTGTACTGGTAGTTCCACTTGATCTTGCCGGTGGCCGGGTTCATCGCGATGACCGAATCGGTGTACAGGTTGTCACCCGGACGCAGCGTGGCCAGCCACGGGCCCGGGTTGCCCACGCCCCAGAACAGCGTGTCGCTTTCGGCATCGTAGGTGCCGGTCAGCCATGCGCCGCCGCCGCCGGTCTTGTACGCACCCTTGGGCCAGGTCTTGCCGCCCGGCTCGTTCGGCGCCGGCACGGTGTACTGCTTCCACAGCGGCTTGCCGGTCTTGGCATCCAAGGCGGTGATGAAACCGCGCGCGCCGTATTCGCCACCGGACAGGCCGACAATGACCTTGCCCTTGACGATCAGCGGCGCCAGCGTCATGGCGGCGCCCTCGTCCGCCGCGAGTAGCTGCCTCTTCCACTGCACCTTGCCGGTGACCGCATCGAGTGCCACGACGTAGTTGTCCAGCGTAGCCATGTAGACATCGTTGCCGTAAAGCGCGACGCCACGATTGACCACATCGCAGCAGACCGTCTTCAGGCCGACCTGCGACAGATCGTGCTGGTAGCGCCACAGCTGCTTGCCGGTGCTGGCCTGAAAGGCGACCAGCTCATCCTTGGGCGTGGTGATATAGAGAAAATCGCCGTTGACGATAGCCGGCGATTCATGACCCTGCTCGAAGGCAGTTTTGTAATCCCACACCTGCTTCAAGCCGCCGACGTTGCCGGCGTTGATCGTGTCGAACGGCGAGTAGCCGGAGCTGGTGTAGTCATGGCGATACATCAACCAGCCGTCGTCGGTAGCCGCGGCCTTAAGGCGCGCGTCGGTGACCGGCGCGTAGTCGGCGGCCAGCGCACCACTGACAACAGCCAGCAGCGCGACGATCAAGGTGGTCTTGCGCAAGGTAGTCAGACGTTTCATGTGCATCTTCCTGGTGATGATTCGTTAGGCGTAAAAAGTGATGAGTGCATGGCGATCAAATGAGGACAACGGCTGCTCGCGATCGGCCGGCAGGAGTGCGACATGTGCCGGCAGTAACGCGGCGATGGGATAAAACAACTGGCGCTTGTGCATGGCTTGCCCCTGCGCTTCGCCCGGACGCGTCGACGACACAGGCACGCGTGCTGTCTCCATCGGCAAAGCGACGGTGGAACCACCTCATGGCATTGCCCCTCGGTC
>CAIKJM010000416.1 GCA_903827735.1 uncultured Rhodanobacter sp.
CACTCGGTGATAAGCGGTTGGCTCACCTCAGACGGCGCTTTCAGGTCCAACACCATGATGGTGACGATGATCGCGATGACCCCATCGGAGAATCCTTCAAGTCGTGTCGTTTTCATACGTTGACTCGTCCAGGCGTCATGGTCAGAACCGAAAAATGCTTTGCGTCAAAAGATAATTGGCGCTGCGACCGTGGACGGATGAGATGACTGGCCCGGCGATCAGCCGAATGGCCGAAAGGGAAAATTCCAGGTAACGCGTGGCATGCGCGTCGACGCTCAGAAAGGGCAGGCTCGCGATGCGTCCGCTACTTCCGGCGCTTGGGGCTACCAGCACAAAGCCCGGCGGCTGATAGACCGCATCGGCCCGGCTAACACGCCATGCCACGTAAAGCCCGCTCTGGACACGCAGCCAATAGACGGGCGTGAGAGCCAGACTCATCGAGACGTCTTTGATGTTCGACGGAAACAGGTAGCCGGCATCGGTGGAATAGGACAAATTGGGATAAAGCGGATCGAAGCTGCCCACATGGGTGTCATTGGGATGGCTGTCTCCGCTGGCTCGCGCTGCCGATAAAAGCCATGTCGGTGCGCCGCGCACATCGCTCCATGTCCGACTCATTTGTAACGTGAATCCGCTCGCCCGAACGGGCGTTGCACCTACCGAGCCCCGTTGGATATCCAGCTGGTCGGCATAGTCGAAGCCGCCCAACTGACCGCTGAGTCGCGTGCCCCACGTATCGCGACGGTCACGCCCCTGCGCCGTGGTGACGAACGACGTATCGCGCTCGCGCCGAAATACGAAAACGTCCACTGCAGGCAGCTGTGCGGTTGTCCAGAAGTGATGCATATTCACGCCTGCAAAGTGTTCGCCCGGCTGGGCGGCATCGTCGAAGGCGCCAGGCTGATTGAGCACGGGCTGTACGGCAAAGAGGTCGAATACTGTGTCGCCCGCTCTGACCTGCGCATTGAGCCCGTCGAAGTCACGACGAATACCGGCCGGGTCGTTCACGCCGACCAGTCGATTTCCCGGCAGATCGAGCTCCTGCCGCCCCAGTCGCACCACCATGTGACCGTCGGGGGGCGCCACTTCGATAAAACCCTGGGAAAGATCGGTCGCACTGTGATCGAACGGCCGTGCCTGCGGCCACCCCTGCTCTGCCGCGGTGTCGATCTGTACGAACACGCGCCACCATGTCGCACGGAGATCGGCGTCGAATAAAAAGCGCTCCTCGTTGGCATCAAAGGTCCGCCCCTCCTCCAGCCCAAAGCGCGGCGGATCGTAGGTTTCGTGCCGCCATCTGAGCTCGGCACCGAACGTCAGCGACACGTCCCCCGCCCTGCTTAGAGGCAGGTAACGCAATTGCTGCAGACCGGACCGTTTTGGATCATCCGCGGGGTATTGCGCCAGACCGCGACAGTCTTCTTCGGCCCGGTAGTACGCTGGTGCCACCGGTTCACACGGGTTGCTTGTCTGCGCAGTGGCGATAATCGCAGGCAGCAGCCACCCAGCTAAAATCAGCCCTAAACGAGCCGCGTGTGGTTTGGACAAAGATCGCCGTGTCCAAATCCTCCTGGACACGGCGCGCCCACTGCTTTGCGATTTACTGGCCAAGCTTGGAAATGATTTCGTCGCCCATGATCGCTTGGGCTTTCTGCCCTTCGGGTGTGCCGAAGTTGTCGACCAGTTCGGTAACCACCTGGTTGGTGACCGTTACCACTGCGCCGAGATCGCGCAGGCGGTCATAGGTCAGCTGATCGCCCAAGGAGGCCATCGTGCCGCACGCATCGGCGACCACCATGATGTTGTAGCCGAGCTTCAGGCCATCGCGCGCAGCCCAGAACAGACAGATATCGGTAGTGAGGCCGGCGAGAATGATGTTTTTCCGTCCCAGCTTCTCTACGCCGGCGCGCAGAGCGTCGTCGTCCCAGCAGCTGAGCTGACCACCGCGTTTGTAGCGATTGTTGTAGGCATCCCCAGCCAGCGACTGGATGTCCGGGATCGTCGGCCCCACCACTTCTTCCATGGTCGTGGTGAGCACCAGTGGCATGTCATACGACGTTGCCATTCGCGTGAGCACGCGACAGCTGGCGATGACGGTGGCGACTGGCAAACTCTTGACCCAGTTGATCGTGCCGGACTGGTGGTCCACCAGCATGATGATGCTGTCCTGCGTGGTGAAGCGCGGTTCGACTCGGTGTTCGATCTTGTTCATGCGGATTTTCCCTTGGTTATGAGGCGTGACTAGTCGAGTAGACCGACTGCGTGCCTTGACTAATTACCGTGTAGAGTCTGGTCGCCCACCCGCAGGTGGATAAATGACGCCGATGCATAACTGCATTCCACTGAGGGAATAGTCATCGACCTGTTACGCGACATGCAGCTGTTTGTGGAAGTGGCTCGCGCACTGAGCTTCGCCCGCGCGGCCGAGGCGCTCGATATGCCTGCGTCCACCGTTTCGCGTCGCATCGCGGAGCTGGAACGCACGGTCGGTTTGCGGCTCATCAATCGAACGACACGGCATGTCGAACTGACCGAAGCCGGAGCCGCCTATTACGAGCGCTGTCTCGCAATCACCGATGAGGCGCGCATCGCTCACGAAAATCTGCTCGACATGGCGACCAAGCCAAAAGGCCATCTGCGCATCTCGATGACGGGTGATTTTGGATCGATCATCCTTGCCCCCTATCTGATGATTTTCCGCAAGCTATATCCGGATATCACTTTTTCGATCGACATGAGTCCTGGCTACGTGGATTTAGCCGCTGAGCGCTACGATGTCGCCATTCGAATCGGCAGGCTTTCTGCCGATACATCCCTGATTGCGCGCCCGCTGGCGCTGTTGCCCGTACGGCTGTATGCGTCACCGGAATATCTCGAGCGGCGTGGCGCGCCACAAACGCCAGAGGACCTGCGCCTGCACGATTGTCTGGGGGTACAAACCTCGGGAAATGGATCCCCATGGAGGTTGATACGTAACGAGCAAAGCGTTGAAATAACCGTAAACGGACCGATAGCAGCTAACAGCCTCGGCATGATCCGACGCCTTACGGTGCTAGGCGCGGGTATTGGTTACATCGATTCGGTGATGGTGCGCGAGGACTTACTCAAGGGCCGTCTCACCCACATCCTGCCGGCGTGGCAGTTGGCACCGGTGCCCATCCATGCGATCACCATTTCCCGACTGCTCCCGGCGAAGGCGCGAGTGTTCATCGACTTTCTTTCGCAACGGCTCCAGGAAATGCACTCTCTGGCCGAGCAGAACCATACGTTTGAGACTCAGATTTAGCCGATCACGCTGCAGCGAAATGCGCAAGCCGACCTGTCGTAACACCTTGCCGCTCGTTTGAGTTTGAAGATATTTCGCCCGTTCGCTGACCTGCCCGACACTCCGACGGATTCAAGCCTGACGCGCTTTGCTCGGAAGCCTGACTGTTTCAGAATTCAGTCCATAGCCCATCTAAACCCGGGTCAGAGTCCACTTATTTGCAGGTTCATTTGAAAAGTCGACTCTGACTCCAGTTTCGCTCGTCGTCTTATCCAGTTGGACGTTAGCGCGGCGTTCTCAAAAGGAACAGAATTAGGAGGCGCTCATTTCGCAAGTAGCTTGAATTTCTCACAGGAAGGCGGGATGCCGCGGTTCGGCTCCAAAGGAAGCTGGGCAGCAGCCTTGAAGCATCCGAGTGCCTCGGACACAAGATCGCCATGTCGATCTTGTTTGATGAGTTCTTGATTAACCTTATTCCAACGCTGCTCCGCGGCCGCAGATCGCGCAGGCAACCCGCCGCAGTTCGGTGATACATCATAACCAAGACGGAAAGAGGTCCCATCTGTGCAAGCGGAGGCTTCCAACATCTGCTTTAAGAAGAACCAGGAACCGCGCTGAACCCTCTCTTGTTCTCCCTGTATCCAGTTGATGTATTGCGCCTGTGAAGCATAAGCATCGATCTGGATCGAAATAACGCCCGCCGCTGCCTTGTCAGCAGAAACACCGGGAGAAAGCTTCTTTTGCTCGGCGTACAACGCACGCACTTTATTCTCGATCACATCAAGCTCATTACCCTGCGGTGCACGCAGCCACTGATCAGTACTCTGCATGTAGTCGTTTAACCGACTTTCCATCATATTCGCGGAGGAAGTCTGTTCAGCCCGCAATTTTTTCTTGTAGGACGATATCTCGCTGTATCTCGCCAAGATCTGCTGAAACGCGTTCTCGGTGGCCAAAACAAAAGTGCCATGGCTGCTACCTGCTGTGTTGCGAGGTAGCGTCCAATACAAGCGGAATCCCGTTGAGCTCATATTGCCTTCTAGGCCGCTCATCAAGCTTTGCAGTGGTCCATTCTGGAGTTTCATTGTCAGCGGGGCTACGCCGGTGTTCATGTAAAATGCCGGCAAATTGACTTCGCGTTGCTTGCCGAGAACACCTGACAGTTCAGATGTTTGCCGAACGAGTTCGCCTGACTTGGCTAGTCGAACAAGCTCAATCGTGCCTTTAAATTCGCTTCCGCTCACTTGGCTAATGCGCACAGCAAACGCGCTGGTTTCTTCGCCATCTTCACCTGCGACATAAATACCCGGAATCAGGGACATTACTGGTTCGGAAACGGTTTTTTTGTTGACAGTGTTGGCCCCTGTAGCGTCTCGCGCGCCAACCTGAGTTGCGCAGAAGAGCAAAGTTGCGGCCATTGTCCAGCTCATCAGCAATTTCATGGCATTCCTTGCGATTGGGTCAGGTGCTTCAACGGTAGTGAAATTACAAACGGAAAACGGCGATCAGGCATAGCTCATAGCGCGGAACATGTAAGCGCGTACCCGTCGCGGGATATCGCACAATGTGACACACCGACGTTTGGTGAATGTGGCGCGGCAGAGGCATATTAAGGTCTGTGTTGGGTCGCTTAGCGAAGGTCGACGTACGATCTCTAGCCTCCCCATCTGAAACTGTGTGCGCTACAGCTGACCACGCTATACGGGCGACACATGCAGATCGAGCTGTCGTTCCGTGACCTGAAATCCCATCGCTACAGGCAGGGTTTCGAAGACAGCCTCATGCGCAGCGGTGTACGCATCGAAGCACACTTACTACTCAGCGCGATCGCCGCTTTTGCAAGTTGGCTTGTTGGCATGGCCTGCGAAAGCTGCAGCATCGACGACTGGCTTGCGCCTTTCCGATCGAAACGACGCCTCTACTCAGTGATGCGACTGGGTCGCGAGGCACTCTTGCGACGATGGTCGAGTACGCGCTTGAGCGCATCCAAACCCGAGTCAGAGTGCACTTGTTTGCAGGTTCATATGAAAAGTTGACTCTGACCCCAGTTTCTGTTTCGGTGGCAATTGAGCATGGCGACAGGCGCGCGTGAGCACACATAGCGAATCGACCCACAGGCGCACCCGCCGGAAAAGGGAGCGGTCATATCGAAGTTTCCTTGCTGCCTGACGCTTCAAAAAAGATATCAGGAAAAACTCGACTCAGTCAGTGACGCACTCAATTTGTCCCTGACACTTTATCCGCCTCTGCCAGGTTGTCCTTAACCGCAAGGGTACCCGGAGGCTGCCGCTCTTGCGAAGCGAACGCTGCTTCTTTCCACACTCTCTTGAAGATACCCCTGAGCGCCGGCTTGAGATGCGCCAGCGTCTGCTCCTGGGGTGCGCCCATCGCAATGGAAACGATGGCCTGCATATGCAGCACTTCCGGCTCGGAGACATAGCCTTGCTGGCGCCAGCGCCAGCCGCTGGTGCGGCCATCGGAGAAGTGGCTGAAGTGGAATCGCGTGTTGGCGAGGAAAACGCCGAAGCCGAGATAGACGGCCGCGAGGTCGGTGGCGATTTCCCACACGTCTCAACCACCCGGCGGCGGCTCCGGAAAACGTGCCGTGCGGTAGTGCGCCAGCTCGTGAGCGAAGGTCGCCACCAGCGCGGCCGGGTCGGCCAACTGGTCCGGATGATAGGTGATCAACGCCCCCTCGTCGCCCAGTGCGCGATACGTCCCCGCGGGCGACTGCGGTGCACCCTGCACGAACGCATACGTCGAGACCTTCGGGTCAGGATCGCCCTCCTGCAGCTGCAACTCGCTCGGCCAGTGGGCCATGCCCGCATGCACCTTGACCTGCGCGAACACCGCTTCGGCAAAGGCCGCGTCGTGCTTTCCACGCTGAGGAAAGAACTCCCGCGTCGGCAGAATAAGCTTCCGGGAACGCAAGGCCTCCAGTCCACCCGTATGCCGCACCAGCCAATCGAAGCAGTCGAACTGCCAGGCCGTCAACTCGGCATCGAGCAGCGCTTCCTTGCGAAACCATCCGAACATGGAACCCCCGAGCGTCAATGTAAAGCGCTTTAGCCTGAAGCAAGATTCGAGCGTAGAAGAGAGGCGTCACGACCCACATCTTCTGATCTTCTTCTAAATTTCCCCAACATTTTTCACTAAGTAGAAAAGTCTACTCTGACCCCGGTTTTCCGGCCCCGGTTTTGGCAAGTTGACTTACCCGCTTTCTAATTGACTCCCTTGAGCGTCACGCTTTTTACCATTTGGTCGAAACGCTTCTGGTCCGCAATTGTTTCTGTCCCGCCCATCAAAAACAGTAGCGAAGACTTCCCAGCCAGATTCATTACCGTCACATGGATAATGCGCCCACCGATAATGGCTGTGGCGGTCCCCTTCGCCCACTCTCCGCGCTCATCATTGATAGTCGTGGTCTGAACGTCGCGCCCGCCAAATGATTGCGCTACTTTTACCAAACTCCCCATCCGCTCTTTCAAACTTGGCGGCGTCGAACCGTCTGCACTCGTGGTGCATTGAGCAATAAACAACGGCGGTTCGTTAGCATTGGTGACGGCTTGCAAAGCATGTTTTCCACCCCGGTCCATGTGGTCTTCTACATGAGCGGGGCCCGGTACCACGACGGAAAAGTTGCAATAGGAAGGCGCATATGAAACGTCACCCTCGGCTAAGGCTGTACCAGACATCGCCAGCAAGAGTAGGAGTGCTGAACAGCAGCGATAAATGTGCATCGACAAATCCTTTGACGTTTAACCAATCGTTGCCAGCTAAAAGGGACAGCTAACCGCTCGCGGTACAGCTAATCCTCCGACTGTTCGAGAAAGTGCACCCTGACCCTGAAGTTTCCCCACGAATCCCCTCGATCAATCAACACGTTGTGCGCGGACTGGAGGAACAGTGCGCGCATGATGCGGTCATTCCTCACGGGTTACGAAGCCAGAGGAGACCACACCATGCGCGCGACCGAAGTATTGCAAAAGTGTCTGCGCGACGCACTCGGTTCGATGCATGCGTTGCGTAGCCGCGTGCTGTTGCGCGCCGTCGAAGCGATGATCCAGCGCAGCCGCCTGACGCTGATCGATCTGGCGCGCCCATGGCCTGACTCGGAGCGCGTCCGTGCACCACTGAAGGCGCTCGATTGACTGTTGGGCAACCGTCATCTGCATATCCAACAAAGGGGTCAGATTCAATTACCGCGACGGAGATAATGAACCCGACCCCTTTTGCCACTATCCCGAATCAGAAAAACAATGGCCAGAGTGCACTTGTTTGTGTGTCCATTAGAAAAGTCGACTCTGACCGCGGTTTCGAAGTGCGCGCAACACCGAGCTGATAGATAAAAGCCGCCTCATAACCATTTCGCTACCCCGCCATGGTGCGAGCATGTGCCGCGACGATTCTCGCTAAAGCTGTAGCTCCCATCCCGGCATTGGGCGGTAGCGCCGTTAGGCGAATTTCCTGAAACCGTATGTGCAGGACGATGAACGGTATCTCCAGATGTACTTGTGTAGCTTCCGGGCTCTATAAGCCGATCGTCACGCTGGGCCTGAGCCGTGTTCGCTTCAGATTGCGCTCCCAAAGCTTCGTTCGATGCGTGCTGGGTATAGAGAAAAATAACTACGCAACCTGGGCTGGCCGCGTTTGTATACCGAACGGTTCCCTTAGCCGAGGTGCATTTGTAGACAACCCCAGTCTTAGCATCGCTCGACTGATTCGGCACTTGGGCACGTGCGTTGATCGCGATGATCGACAAGCAAAACAAAACGGCGCGGAGCATGAAGTTCATGAAACCCCGTAAACTTTCCCAAGATGCAAGCACGATACAAGAACCGGCCAAGACTGGGGTCAGGGTCGCCATTTCACGGGTAACGGACTAAGACGAGGAGGAAAAGTGCACTCTGACCCCAGTTTTCTCACTAGCGCAAATAGTGCGTTACCGAGATCCTGTTGTCTGCAAGCCACGAAAGAGCAGCAGCTATCGCAATAAGGACGCAACCAAACGCTAGCGCGTAGATCAAGCGGCGCCCGGTCTCACGAGCAAGGCGAGGAGCCTCGTACGGTACCCAGTGTGAGTCGCCTGCAACCTGCATTTCCCAAGGACCGAAGTTCACGCGCCGATAAAAAAGTACGTTATAGGGTTGTAACGCTTTCCCTAGTTTGATTAGCAGCGTGTCGAATCCAACGAGGCCTCCGTCAATCTTCGCGATGACAGCATCACTCCCATCTACCAACCAAGCGTCTGTGCCGCTGCGTGGCGCGGTAGCAGTGACCACCTGCTTTATGATCAATAAAGGAATCGTTCGTACACGAAACGCGCTGGTGACAATCAAGCCATCAGCACCGAGCTGGATGCCATAGCGTCTTACGTATAAGTAGCCCCATGCCAGTAGTGGCATCAAGCAAGCACCTACTACGCAGTAAGCAATGGCCTCACCGCTG